>JBBQTJ010000071.1:0-12701 GCA_038213315.1 Planctomycetota bacterium | reverse complement strand
CGCTGTCACCCATCTGGTGGCGCCCTCGAATGCCTTATGCCGGTGGTATTGCGCTACGCTGATGCCGCTTGCTCATCAGCCGGCCAAGCCGTAGATGCACGCCATGAGCCGCTTGGCGCTGATCTTCATCCTGCTGGCGCTGGCGGTCCGCCTGGTTCTGCCGCTGGCAGCCTCGCTGCATCATCATGGCGATGAGCATGGCTGCGGGCATGACCATGCCCAGCCCAGCACCGTGCTGTCGGCTGAGCACGTCTGCCTCCTGTGCGAACATATGGCCCTGCTGAAGGCTCCTGGCGTGGTGCCGGACACCGCGCCACAGCTGACCGGCGAAGCCTTGCCGCGTCCGCCGCAGAGCGACGTGGTGATTGGGGCACGTTCCGCCACGTGGTGGCGCGCCGGAGGTCGGGGACCGCCGACGGCCTGAGCCGTCGACGTCGTCATCCCCACCTTAACCCCGCAGCGACCGCGCTCCTGCCGGGTTCAACCCATGGATTCCCATGTCCCCTTCTCTCATCGGGCGCCTTGCGCCCGTGTTGACCCTGGCGTTTGCCAGCGCACTTCCGGCCGCAGAGCCGGCGCCCTCCACCCCATCCCCCATTGATCGCGCGCTAGCCGACAGCGCCCCCGCGCCGACCGCTGAGCGCAGCGCCACCGACCCTGCTCCGCGGCTGCGACTGATCGATCTGTCCCTCAATATCCTGGCTGCGGCCGGTGGCTCCACCGCCACGGACGAGGAGCTCGATACGCTTGAGGCGGGTGGTCACGATCCCAAGCGGCGCGGCTTCACCCTGCAGGCGGTAGAACTATCGCTGGCAGGTGCGGTCGATCCCTACTTCGCGGCCGAGGCCCACATCGTCTTCGGCGAGGAAGGCATCGAGTTGGAGGAAGCGTTCGCCCGCAGCACCAGCCTGCCCGCAGGATTGCAGGTGAAGGTCGGCAAATACCTGACCGCCTTCGGCCGGGTGAATCCCACCCACGCCCACACCTGGGCCTGGGTCGACCAGCCGGTGATCGCCTCGCGCCTGTTGGGCCCCGACGGCATGCGCAGCACGGGTGCCCAACTGGGCTGGCTGGTGCCCACGCCGTTTTATAGCCAGGTGATCGTGGGTCTGCAGAACGCTAATGACGAAAGCCTGGCCAGCTTCAATGGGGAAGCCGGCGGCCATCATCATGGCGACGAAGAGGACGGCGACGAACAGGCAGCGGGCGGCTATCCCCGCATCTATGCCGACGAGGTCGGCAATCTGGGCGATATGTTGTGGTCGGCGCGGGTCGAAAGCTTCTTCGCCACCGGCGGCGATGCGGGCCTGGCCCTGGGTGTCAGCGGCGCCTTGGGGCCCAATCCGGCCAGTGCGGATGGCACGCGGCTGTACGGCGCCGATCTACGTTGGAAGTGGACTCCGCCCGGCCGTCCGTGGAGCTTTGTCGCGTTCACCACCGAGGTCATTGGACGGGACTACGCAGCCGATGGCTTCACCGCGGTCCCCTTGGGCCCCGATGGCACACCCGACAGCGGCGATGAAGTCCCGCTCACCGTCGCTGGCACGACGCTCACCGACTGGGGCCTGTACGCGCAACTGGAATGGGGCTTCCTGCCCGGCTGGTCGGCGGGATTGCGTGGGGAATATGCCACTGGCTCAGGAGAGACGGTGCACACCGACGAGGAGGACGTCGAGTTCTCGCGCGCAGACGATCCGATGCGTGATGACCGGGTACGGCTTGGACCAGTGGTCACCTGGCGGATGAGCGAGTACAGCCGCCTACGCCTGCAGTATAATTATGACCGCGCCGATCATCTGCCGGATGGCCATGCCAGCAGCATCTGGCTTGGCTTCGAGGCCCTCATCGGCGCGCATCCTGCGCATGGGTACTGACATGGGCCGCTGCTTTTTTCTCGTCATCTTCGCTGCGCTGCTGGGCGCCGCCGAACCTCTCCGCATCTGCGCCTCTGTCCCCGAGCTTGGCCTCATCGCCCAGGCCGTAGGCGGCGAGCAGGTGACCGTCACGGTCTTCGCCAAGCCCGGCGACGATCCCCACCATGTCGACCCGCGGCCCAGCTTCGTGGTCGTCCTGGCCCGCGCCGATTTCCTCATCGAGACCGGCCTGGAGCAGGAAGTCGGCTGGCTGCCGCCCCTGGTCCTCCAGGCCCGCAATGCCCGGCTGGCCATGGGTCAGCCGGGGCGGCTGGTGGCGGCCGACGCTGTCGAGATCCTTGAGCGTCCCACCGGCCCCATCGACCGCAGCCAGGGTGATGTCCATCCCGGGGGCAATCCGCACTTCCTCCTCGATCCCGTCAACGCCGTCCTGGTGGGGGACCGGGTCGCAGCCCGGCTGTCGGCCCTGCGGCCGGCCGCCGCGGCCACCTTTGCGGCGGCCGCGCAGGCCCTGCGCAACGCCATCGGCGAGGCCCTGGCCGGGCCGGTGCTGCACGCCCGCTTCGACGGGGTGAAGCTTGGCATCCTGGCCGGTCGTCAGGGGTTGGTCGGCTTCCTGCGCGAGCAGGGTGCGGCCACCGACCTGGGCGGCTGGCTCGCGCGCCTGGGCCCTCAGGCGGGACGGCGGGTGGTGGTCGACCACAACCTATGGCCCTATGTCGCGCAGCGCTTTGGCCTAGTCACCGTCGGGGCGCTGGAGCCCCTGCCCGGCGTGGCGCCCAGCAGCCGCCACTTGGCGAGCGTGGTGGCCATCATCCGTGAGCAGCAGGTCGGCGCGCTGCTGGTCTCGCCCTTCTTCGATCGCCGCGTGGTCGATGTGGTGGTGGCCGCCAGCGGTGTGCACGTCGCGGCGATGGCGCACCAGCCGGGCAGTCTGCCGGCCACCGGCACGCTGCTGGAGTGGTACGGTCACAACGTGGACGAACTGGAACGCGCCCTTGCGCCCTGACGCGGGTATCGACGAAGAGCGCTGCCTGGTGGCGGCGCGCGATCTGGCCGTCGGCCACGGTCGCGCGCCGGTGGCCAGCGGCATCTCTATCGACGTGCTCCGGGGCGACTGGTGGTGGCTGCTGGGCGAGAACGGCAGCGGCAAGACCACTCTGCTGCAAACCCTGCTGGGCCGCCTCGCGCCCCTGGGCGGCCGCCTATGGCGCCACCCCGCGGTGGTGGATGGCAGTATCCTGGGCGTGGTACCCCAGCGGGACGAGTTGGCCCCCACCCTGCCGCTGACCGTGCTTGAGCTGGTGCGCCTGGGTCAGGTCGGCCTGGGGCGCCCCGCGCGGGAGTGCCGGCAGCTCGCCGAGCAGGCCCTGACAGCGGTGGGCCTGGACGGGCACCGCAGCTACTGGCGGCTCTCGGGCGGCCAGCGCCAGCGCGCCCTGCTGGCCCGGGCCCTGGCCCGGGAGCCCCGGCTCCTGGTCCTGGACGAGCCCTTCAACCACCTCGACACGGAGAGCCGTGAACGCCTGCTGGCGGCCCTCGACGCCTGCCATGGCGCGGGCTGCGCCATTGTCGTGGTGGGCCACGATCCCGCCTTGGTCTTGGCCCATCCGGGCCAGGTCCTCACCCTCGCGCCGAGGTCGTCATGATCGCCTGGCTGGTGGATTCCTGGTCGCTGTTTTGGCCCTCCTATCTCGTGGCCTGGTTCAGCGCGGCCACCCTTGCCCTGGTGGGCATCCCGGTGGTCGCGCGGGAGCAGGTGCTGCTGGGCGCGGGCCTGGTCCAGGCCGGCACGGCCGGGTTGGCCCTGGCCCTGGCCTGCGGCCTGGCCACCGGCGGCCACCACGGCGGCGTTGGCACCACTGTGATCGCCGCCATCGCCATCATCCTGGCCGCGCTGGTGGCCGGGGCGCCGCCAGGGCGGGAGCGGCCCGAGGCCCTGGCCGGCTGGCTGTTCCTGGCTGGCTCGGCCGGGGCGGTGCTGCTGCTGGCGCACCAGCCCATGGGCCTGGAGTTGCTCAAGCAGGTGCAGTCCTCGTCCCTGCTGGGCGCAGGCCCCTTCGATCCCTGGGTGGCCCTGGCCCTGGCCCTGGTCACCCTTGCCGGCGTCGTGCTGGGTGGACGCCGCCTGCTGCTGAGCGCCTGGGAGCCCGGCCTGGCCGCAGCCCTGGGCCAGCGCACCGTGCTCTGGCAATTGGCCATGGCGGGCTGGACGGGGCTCTGCTTGGCCAGCTCTCTGCGGCTGACCGGGACGCTCTTCACCACCGCCCTGCTGGTGTTACCGGCCCTCATCGCCCGGCGCTGGTGCGGCGGGCTGACCATGCTGCCCTGGGCCGCCGTGCTGATCGCGCAAGCCGCGGTGACCGGCGCCCTGGCCATTGCCTGGCATGCCGACCTGCCCCCGGCCCAGGTGGCGGTGGCCCTGCTGGCGGCTGCTTTGGCCGCCACCTGGGCGCTTGACGCCGCCGGCAGCGCTTGGCGCTGGTGGCGAAACCTGGCGGGCTGACTCCCGACTCAATCGTCCGAGGGGATGTCCAGGGGCCGGTCTGGCTGGCCGCGCATGTCGATGATGCGACTGGTTTGGGGCAAGTAGACCGGCGGCGGGCCGGTCCGGTCGTCGACACAGAAGGCGGTGCTGGTGTCGACCTTGCGGTATTGTCCGGTCTCGGGCATGACGCGGCGGCGGCTGGCCGAGTTCTCGCCCACCGTGCCCAAGCCGGCGCGGCGGCGTTCGTCGCTGGCAGCTTCGACGCGTAGTTTCTCCCAGTCCACGGCCACGCCACGCTCTAGGCGGTCGCGGGCGGCGGTGACCAGCGAACGGTCCTCGTCCTCGGCGGCCATGCCCGCGAGCAGATCGAGCACGGTGCGGGCCTCGTCCAGGCGATCGTCCACTTGCAGCATGGTGACCGCATGGCGGTAGAAGCGCTGGGCCTGACGGGCATCGCCAAAGGCGGCGTGGACCTCGGCCAATTGCAGCACCAGCTCGGCGTGGCGTGGGTGGCTCGCGACCAAGCGGCCAAGCAGATCCTGGGCGAGCTCGAACTCGCCTTGCTCAAGCAGATCGTTGAGCAGCTTGCGGCCTTCGGACAGTTCGCCGGCGTGGTCGCCGGCGCGGCGCAGCAATTCGATCAGTTCCGACCGTGGTGCCCAGGCCGGGGCCGCGGCCAGGCCGATGCGGCGCCGGCCATAGTCGAGAGCTACGCCGGAATTGCCGCTGCGCGTCGCCAAGGCGATGAGGTCGGCGAGAATGTCGTCCAGGTCGGCACTGTGCAGCTGCTCGGCCACTTCGACCAATTGCAGGCGTATGCCCAGATCCTCTGGCCGCAGGCGGCAGACTTGCAGCAGCATCTCGCGCGCGGTTGCTGGATCGCCTTGCCCACCAGCCAGGGCGGCGGCCTGCTGATAGGCCCGGGCCGCGACCGGCCGGTCGCCTTCACGATTGGCTGCCTGGGCCAAGCGCAGGCGCAACGGCAGGGCCGCCGGCAGATCAGCCAGGGCCAACTCGATCAAGGTCCGCAGGTCCTTGGGTTTGGTGGTGCCCTGGCTGGCGTCGATCGCCTGGGCCCAGGCCACCACCGCCAAGCCGTCCTGCCGCAGCTTCAAGCGCGCCTTGGCCAGCTGCCGCAAGGCATCCACCGGCTGGCCACCCAACTCGATGATGCGTTCAAGAGTCGAACACAAGGCGTCGAAATCGCCGGCGCGCTCCTGCGCCTGGGCCATCAGACGGAGCTGTTCGGTGGCGCCATGGCGGTCGCGCTTGCGCTCATAGGCCTTGGCCAGCCAGGCATGCGCGGCGGGATTGCCGGGATCGAGGCGGGACAGCAGGTCATAGGCGCCGATCAACAAGTCTTCGCCTGCGGCGGCGCCCTGCTGGACCGAGTTCAGCAGCACGCGCACGGCCTCTTGCCGGTCACCACTCCAGGCCAGCAGCTCGGCGCATTCCCGCGCGTAGTCGATCCGCTCCGGCGCGATCTTCATCAGCGCGCGCCAGGCGGCGATGGCCTCGGGCGTGCGGTCGTTCTCGTGCAGCGCGTGGGCGGCCAGCTCGTACTGCAGCTGGGCCTGTTCGCCATCGCCTTGGGCGGCGGCCAAACCGGCGAGCAGCAGGGCGGTGTCGCCCGCATCGGCGCCCTGGTTCTGGGCCTCGCGGACCGCCTGCAGCGCCTGATCAAGCAGCCCACGGCCCTGGTACAGGCGGGCCAGTTCAAGCAGGGCATCGATGGTCTGCTCGGGCTCGCCGCTTTGGGTGTACAACGTCACCAGCTGGGTCAGTGGCGCCTCGGGATCGGCACCCAGGCGCAGGGCATTGCGCAGGGCCACCACGGCCGTGGCGGGATCGGCCAGCTGGGGCGCCGCCGCCAGGTAGTAGCCAGCGGCGGTGGTATTCTCGCCGAAGCGCTCGGCCAGTTCACCCAGGTGCAACTGGATGCGCGAGCTGTCCAGGCCTTTGGCGATGGCGCGGCGATACAGGCCGTAGGCCTCTTTGGCGCTGTCCTGAGCGTGGGCGGCGTCAGCCCGCACCACCAGCTCATTCACGCCGCCAACACGCAGCACGCCCTGGCGCAGCAGCTGGCAGAGCGCCATGATCGCACGATGGGGCGGCAGCAACGGCGAATCGGTGATGCGGTTCACCACCGCGCCGTCCCCGACCACGGCGAGCATGGCTTGCTGATCGGCGTTATCGACCTCGGTCGGAATCGCTTCCTCGCGCAGGACCACGTCCCAGGGGTCGGGCATCACATCGCCCAGCGCGCCCAGCTCGTCCTGCCGGCGCAAGGCTTCCAGCAGCATTGAGCTGGTGTTGACCGAGACGCCGACCTTGACCTGCACATCGGCCCACAGCTCGGGCTCGACATGGTCGCTGAAGGTCACCTGCGGCTGGAGCCAGGCCAGCACCGTGGCGAACTCTTCCTCGACATAGCAGTCGAGCGCATCCAGCATTGCGTCCCGGCCCAGGATGCGGTTGTTGGCCAAGTGTTTGACCAGTTGCTTGGGCGTGATCGGCGGTTCGATCTGGGCCATCTCCATGGCCATCTGGTCCGCCGTCAGCACCCCCGACCAGGCGATCGCCTTGGGCAGCAGGTCCGGCGGACCGCCGGTGATCGCCACGATCTGCCCACCTTGGAAGCGCAGGCGCCGTTCCTGGCCGTCGGGACCGGTGACGTGCAGCAACCCACCGCGCCGCTGGGACGCTAGGTTCTGGATCACTCCTTGCAGATCGAGGAGAGACGACATCGGCCGGTTATCGGTGGCGGCGGACATGTAATGGCCACACCGTAGGGCGCCCAGCGGCCTGGGCCAGTGGCGGTTCGAGCGCGCTGGTAGTCAGGATATCAATCGCCTGACCGAAGCCGCTACTCTGGCAACACCAGGGGTCGGAAGACCGCTTCCGTGCCCAGTTCGATGCCCCGCTCGGCCAGATCCCGCGCCGGACGCTCGATGGGCTGCCCTGAGGGATGGTCCAGGTGCCAGCGCAGCAGCGGGGCGATGCCCGCTTCCGTCAATTTGGCCCGAGCCTCGTCCTCGTAGCCCAGGCCCGCCAGGGCGGCGACCCGCAGGGCGATGAGCTCAGCATGATCGGGATTGACCGACAGGCCCTGCATGGCCTCGGCCAGGACCCGGGCGTGATCGCCTTCCCACAGGGCCACGTCGGCGAACAGCAGGCGCAGCCAGATGGCGGTGGGCTCTTTGCCAAGTGCCACTAGGCAATGCCGGGTGACCACCCGGTATTCGTTCCGCTCCAAGGCTCTACGCGCTGCCACCACCCGCGGCCAGAAGGCACCGGGGTCGGCTGCCAGGCGCCGCACGCCCAGCTGAGCCAAAGTCCCTTGGATGCGGAAGGTGGCCAGGGCCAGGTCCGCGATCTGGGCCTCGTCATCGAACAGCTCGGGCTCGGGCTGCCAACCGGCGACCAGTTCATTCCCATCAACCACCGGTGCTTGCAGCATACGGGCCAGGGCCTGCCAGGCGGGGCTGGGGGCCACGGCCGACAACAATTCAGCCAAGCCAGTGATGTCCGCCGCACCGGCACTGCCCAGGGCCTGGGCCCGCACCAGGTGCACCAGACCCGGCAGCAGATCGTCGCGCAGCGGATGGGCCCGCAGGGCGGCTGTATCGGCGACCAGATGAGAACGCAGCAAAGTCACGCCGGCCCGCTGCAACAGCAGCCGCCAGGCGGCCGCCTCGCCCGGCCAGGGCCCCCGCTGTAGCCAGCCCTGCGCTAGGTCTTGGGCCGCAGTGCGCATCTGGTTCTGCTGCGCCACCCGGTCCAGGGTCCTGATGCTGGCATCGACCCGGGCCAGCAGGTCCGCCGCGGCGGGCAGTCGGGGCACGGCCTCAAGCACACGACCGACTTCCTGCCGGGCCTGGGACAGCGAGGCCCGGTCGGAAGGGTCGACCGCCTGCAGCCGGGCGATGGTGTCCATGGCGGTCGCATGGCTGGCCCGCTGCCGGGCCGCGTCCGCCACCACCGCCACCAAGGCCACCAGCAGCAGCACCATCACTCCGGCGACCACCCGCGGTGACTGGCGCACGGCGCCGACCAGCCGGGCCAGGGGGTCGTAACGCTCGGCCGAACTGATGCCCAGGGCCAGCCAGCGCCGCAGGTCGTCAGCCACCACCGCAGCATCGGCATACCGCGCTGACGGATCCATCGACAGGCAACGCCGGGCCACGGCCTTCAGGCCGCGCGGCAGGCGACGGTCGGCCAAGGGGGTCAAGTCCACCGCAGTGCTGCCTGGGGGCAGCCCATCCCGCGGGCCGCGTCCGGTCAGACCGGCCATCAACAGCCCACCCAAGGCGAACACGTCCATGCGCGGATCCGCCCGGCGGTGACCATGCTGCTCGGGTGCCATCCAAGCGGGCGTGCCCATGCCGGCGCCCGACAGGGTCGGATCCCCGACCGCCACGTCCCCGGGTTCGGCCGGCAATTCATCGGCATCGGTGACAAAACCTGCCAAGCCCCAGTCGATGACGTGCACGGCGCCGGCGCTGCCCACCACGATATTGTCCGGTTTCAGATCGCGATGCACGATGCTGCGCTGATGCGCATAGCCGACCGCGTCGGCGACCCGCAGGACCACCTCGACCAGGGCCACGGCATCCAATGGCGCGCCATGGCGCCGCCGGGCGATGAGCTTGGTCAAGGCCTCGCCATCCAGGCGCTTCATCGCGAAGGCCGGCGCATGATGCGGACCCTCGCCCACGTCGTGTACCGGCACGATGCCGGGATGCTCCAGCAAAGCTGTGATGCGCGCCTCGCGCTTGAACAACCGCAGCCGGCGCGACCAAGCCGCCATCGATTCTTCGGGCCGGCGCGGACGGCAGCGCTTCACCGCCAGATCGCGACCCAGGCGGTGATCGTGCACCAGATCCACGATGCCCATGCCCCCGGTGCCGATGGTCGACACCGGGCGGAAGCGGTCAGGAGTGACGCGTTCGGGCGCGAAGGCGAGGGGCGGCGCCGAGTCCATCAACGCCCCGGCCGCAGCCAGGAAGGTCGGTCCAGCTGTTTCAGCCGTCAACAGCCGCTCCTGAGTCGCAGGATCCTGGGTCAGCAGCCAGCGATCGACCCGGTCGAAGTCGACCGGGGTCAAGCGGCCCTGACGGTAGGACTCAAGGTCCGCCTGCGAAGGTTCACGCACCGTGGCGTCGGGCATGGTCTAGAGATAGTGGCGGGTGGCGCGGAGTCGACGGTTCAGAGTCTGTGAAGAAAAACCTGACCGAGGAGCCAGCAGGAACGACCGAAGGTTTCTTTCACTGGCTCTCACCCGGCGGCGCCGATGTCGAAGGCCACGCTGGCCAGCCCGGAACTTCCCGACACCGAATGCACGCGGAAGCTGAACTGGTCGGTGCCGTAGAAGTTGGTGAAGGGGACGTAGCTGTAGGCGCCATCAGCCGTATCAAAGACCAGGGTGCCATACGCCGGTGCGCCGACCAACTCGAAGTGCACCGCATCACCGTCCGGATCCCAGCCATCGGCCCAGCCCTGGGCCGTGCCGTTGATCGGCATCACCACGCGCTCGCTGCGCGCCTCCGGCGGCTGGTCAGTTTCGGCGGAACAACCGGTCCCCAGCAGCAGTGCCGCCAGGATCCCCACCACCATCAGGGCGCGGACCATGGCTCACCACCGTCCGCCGACCGTCACCTGCCATCTGGGTGATGGCCGGCACCGGAGGTCATCCCGCACCACCCAGACCTGCTGAGGCGGGTACGCGGGCTGCACGTACACCACTTGCGGCGGTGGGCACGCAGGCTGCACATAGATCACCTGCGGTGCCGGACAGGACGACACCATTACCATCCCAGGCCGGGTGATCAGGACGCTGCCGGAGGTCACCACCGTCGTCGTCTGGACCGGATAGGTAACCACCGTCTGACCTTGGCAGCGGGGCCGTACCACCGTCTGCCTACAGGTCGCCGCGGACAGCGGCGCTAGGCCAGCACACAGCAGCAGCAGGACTGGGATGAACCGCATAGAACCCCCGTTCATGTCTTGGAAGGTGCGCAGTTGCGGCGGCGTTCCGCGTCATTTCCATCATCCCGCCGCGCGGCCGCCACGGCGCAACCAACTGCGCAGGTCGCTGAGAAAAAACGGCCTGCTGGGTTGGGAGGCTCCCTCTTTTACGTCGCCGACATCCATAGTATCATGGCCAGCATCCCGCCTCGGAGCCGTCATGCGCCTGATGTCATTGTTTTTGATCTGCCTGCTGACCGGGCCGATCCTGGCCGGCGACTCTGCGTCGGCATCCGCAGTGTACGCCACCAAGGTCGCAACCCTGAAGGACGGCGACGCTGACGGGCACTACCAACTCGCCCAGTGGTGCCGGGGGGTCAAGTTGATCGACCAGATGACCGCCGAGGCCACGGCGGCCATCGCCATCAATCCCGAACATGCCGGGGCGAGGAAGCTGCTGGGCCATGAGAAGATCAAAGGCCAGTGGCTGAGCGGTGAGCCGCGTTACAAGGCCAAAGGCTGGGTGAAATACCACGGCCAGTGGATGCCGATCGAGCGCCAGAGGTCCATGGAGCGTCGCCAGGTCAAGCTACGCGAGCTGGCCAAGCAGCGTTCTGACTGGACCAAGGCCTGGGTGCTGAAGACCGAGCACTACCAGTTCAAGAGCAACTGCACGCCGCGCGTGGTGGAGGAGATCGCCCAAGCCATGGAGGTGTGCTGGAAGGAGCAGTCCGGGATCTTCAACCTTACCAAAACTTGGAAGCCGGTGTCGGTGGAGGTCTACGCCACGCAGGAGCAGTTCCTCAAGTACAGCGCCGAGGCCGGCATCCCGATGAACTACGGCGTGCTCGGCTATTTCGCCTGGGGCGGCAATTCCAATACCGTCATCATCCGCTGCTTTTACGCCGGCTCGATCGAGGACACTCTGAGTACGCTGTTCCACGAATCGACCCACTTGATGATGTACACCTATATGGGTGGCGGCGACCAAGTGCCCACCTGGCTCAATGAAGGCCTGGCGGTGTACTTCGAGGACGCCCAGCGCGACGACAAGAAGCTGAACATCCAAGGAATACCCTTCGGTCGGCTGTGGCACCTGCAGAAGCAGCTTGAGGAACGGGACATCAGCCTGGACGAGCTGACCGCGCTGCACGGCATGTACGCCTACACGGGCGAGCGCTACCCCCAGGGCTGGTCGCTGGTGCATTTCTTCCTATACGCCGACAAGGCCAAGTACCGGAAGGCGTTCATGGCCTACCTGGAAGCCCTGCGTCAGCAGCGTAACAAGGACCCGGGCGAGCTGTTCCGCGCCACCTTCGGCGGCAATCCGGACATCTTCAAAGAACGCTGGGAGGCCTACGCCAAGGCCCTGGTACCGGTCACCGGCACCGACTTCATCGCCGCCGCTGACACGGCCTGCAATCGCTGGCTCGACTTCGATAAGGCCAAGGGCTACGTCGAACAGGCCCTGGCCAAGGCCGGCACCGACTGGAAGGCGCACCTAGCCGCTGGCCGCTACCACCTGCGCCGCGGCTTGATGGCGGATGACGCCACCGAATTCGCGCCGGCCGCAGCCGCCTACGCCAAGGCGCTGGAACTGAAAGGCGCGCCCAGGGGCGGCAAGTCTCCGGGCTTGGCCATCAATCTTGTCCGCGTCGAGCAGGCCCAGGCCCTGGGCCTGTCCGGTGACTACCAGGCCGCCGAAGATCTGCTTGAGGCCGTCCTGACCGATGACGAACTCTGCACTTCGGCCTATGCCACCTTGGCCTGGATCCACCTCACCGCGACCGACCCGGAGGTGAAGAACCTGAACTCAGCCAAGGAATACCTGCAGATCGCCGATGACCTGGGCAAGTCCCACGAGACGCTTTACGTCCACGCGCTGATGGAGGTCGCCGCCGGCAACAAGGCCAAGGCCATCACCTATCTGGAGGACGCCGCCGAGGGCGACGCCTACGGCTTCCGTGGCCGTTTCTACCAGAAGGAAGCGATGCGTCTGGAGCTGGGTAGCCGCATCCGTATCCGGCCCGCGCCCAGCGCGTCGGCTCCGGCGCCCAGCGCGACGGCGCCGGCCGGGAACTGACCCTCCGTCGCGTCAGTGCGACCCGCGCGCGGCGGCGCGCTTCTGCATGCGGATCTGCACCAGTTCGATGCCCAGCGCGAAAGCCATGGCGAAGTAAATATAGCCCTTCTCCACATGCTGGCCCAAACCCTCAGCGATGAGCATGACGCCGATCAGGATCAGGAAGGCCAGGGCCAGAATCTTGATCGCGGGGTGACGCTCGACGAAGTCGCCAATCGGGCCGGCGGCCCACATCATCACCATCACCGAGGCGATCACCGCGATGACCATGGCCGGGATGTTGGTGGTC
>JBBQTJ010000070.1:0-12807 GCA_038213315.1 Planctomycetota bacterium | reverse complement strand
AAGACGAAGTTCGTGATGTACGAGCCCCACATCACCGGATGGTTCAGGCCGATGATGCCCAGGCCTTCGCACATCTGCACGGTGAACGTGAACAGCATCATCCCGAGGAAGCACATCGACACGCCGAGACCGATCCACCAGGTGATCGGCGGCAGGCGGAAGAGCGGCGCGAGCACATCGACCGTGACGTCGCGCGCGGTGACGTCCGGATGGATGAGCGTCGCGCGCGGATTCTCGAACTCGGCGAGGGTCGGTCTCATCCCTGGTGCTCCCCGTGCTCGGCCGCGTCGCCCGCGAGGTGCCGCGCCTCGTCGGCGGTGGCCGGGCGGTGGCGCAGGCGCCGCAGGTAAGCGACCGACGGCCGCGTGTTCAGTTCCTCGTTCAGCACCAGATAGGCGTAGCCCGTCGGCGAACTGGCGACGGTGGTCGACACGCGCGACGATTCGTCGTTGATGTCGCCGAACACGATCGCGTCGGTCGGGCAGGCCTGCGCGCAGGCGGTCGTGATCGTGCCGTCGCGGTAGCGACGACCGGTCGACTTCTCCTGCTCGTGGATCTCACGGGTGCGCTGATAGCAGAAGTTGCACTTCTCCATCACGCCCTTGCTGCGCACGATCACCTCCGGATTGAGCAGCATGGTGAGCGGGGCATGGGCCAGCTCGGACGGGGCCGAGGTGGCGCCGCCTTCCATGATCATGTTGCGCGCGATGCGATCGAGCGGGCTGGCGGAACCGACCGGGCCGGCGCGGTAGGCGCTGTATTCGTACCAGTTGAAGCGCCGCACCTTGTAGGGGCAGTTATTGGCGCAGTAGCGCGTGCCGATGCAGCGGTTGTAGATCTGGAGGGAGATGCCCTCCTGATTGTGCATGGTGGCATTGGCCGGACAGGCGGCCTCGCAGGGCGCATTGTCGCACTGGAAGCACACCACCGGCTGATTGACCACGGTCACATCCAAATGGTCGGCATCAGCCTGATGGCCCTGATAATACCGGTCGATGCGCATCCAATGCATCTCGCGGTTCTTGCGCACCTCGTCACGGCCCACCACCGGGATGTTGTTCTCGGCCTGGCAGGCGACGATGCAGGCATTGCAGCCCGTGCAGGCATCGAGATCGATGGCCATGCCCCATTTGCGTCCGGCGTAGGTCTGCTTCGCACCCCAGAGGTTGGTGGGCTCACGGTGGGCGTGCTTGGCATGTCCGGGTTCGACTTCAAGCTCCAGCGGCCGGCCTTCGGTCCAGTCATGGCCCTGCATATGGGCCAGCTGATAGCTTCGCCCGGTGGTGGCGATGGTCGCCGTGACCGCGCTGGGACCGGCGCCGAAGCGGCCCGCCAGCGGGAAGACATCAACGCTGTGACCGTTGTCGACCATCATGCGCGCAACCTGGCCGGCATGAGTACGGCCCCAGCCACAGAAGACCTCGGCGGTGCCGGGGTGCGTGCCTTCCTGCACGTGAGCTGCGAGGGTGAGGGTCAGGCCATTGGCCTGCACGATCACCACGTCGTTCTCGCTGATGCCCAACTCACGCGCAGTGGTCGGCGAGATGGCGACGTAGTTGTCCCAGCAGATCCGCGAAACCGGATCGGGGATCTCGTTGAGCCAGGCGTTGTTGAGCTGGCGGCCGTCACCCATCACCCGGCTGGCGTTGAGGACCAAGGTCAGGCCCGAGTCGCGGGGCGCGATCAGCCGCGCCTCCGGCACCTGGGCATCGCGGCTGCCGCCTTCCATGGCCGGCACCGTCACCACACCGCGGGCCAGGGCGCCGGACCAGAAGACGGCGGCGTCGGCCGCGCTACCCGCCGCGCCGCGGACCGCGGTGGTCCAGGTGCGGCGCAGGTGCTCGCCCCAGGCCAGCACGCCGGCAGCGGCGCTTTGGTAGAGCGGCTTGCGACTGACCACGCTGATCAGCGCTGAGCTGACTGTGGCCGGCTTGTCCACTGCGAAGGCCGTGGCGCCGCCAGCGACAGCGACGGCGAGCAGGGTCTGTTGCCAGTCGCGGGCGTCCCATAGGGGCAGGATGCAGGGCTGCTGGAGCGTGGGCAGGCCGGGCCGCAGACAGCCGTCGCCCCAGGCCTCCAGACCGTGCGTCATGGGCGCAATGGCGTGGGCCGCGACCGCCGTCTCGTCCAGACGATCGCTGATCGCCAGGATGTGCTTGGCGGCCGACAGCTTCTTCCACAGGGCCGGCGCTTGCTGCGCGGGATTCACGCCAGCGAGGATGAGGACGTCGCAGCCGGCCTCGGCCAAGGCGTCGACCGCACCGAGGTCGTCGCTCCGCTCGGCATGGCGGGTGACCGTGGCGCCCAGGTTGCCGAGCGCCTGGTTGAGCCAGGTGGCGGCGGCGTGCAGGGCCTGCTGGTCGCTACCAGAGGTCGCTGCGCCACCGGCGTACACCACGCTCGCGCCACCGGCGCGCTTGACGTCGAGCAGGCGCTTGGCGATGCGCGCGGTCGCGTCACCGCCGCCGGGCAGGGTGAGCGCACCGTGCCGGGCACCGGCCAGATCCGCAGCGATGCCCGACGGCAGGCTGACACCAAGATCCGCACCGACCGCGGCGGCGATGCGCCAGGCGGCCCAGCCAAGCTGATCGTGGGCGCAGCGTACGCGCAGGTCAGAGCAGGTGCCGGTCTGGGACAGGACCGCCTCAACTGCGATCACGCGTTCGCCGTCGCCCTGGGCGCGCTTGCGCACCAGTTCGCCGAAGCCGACCTGTTCGGCCAAGCCGGCGTGGTTGCCGCCGAGGATGTCGCCGAAGCTCAGCAGCAGCTCGGCCCGCTCCAGATTATAGACCGGCAGGGCCAAATCGCCGGTGACCTGGGCGTAGGCCCGGGACTCGGCGCGGCGCGGATAGGCGCTGAAGGCAGCGTGGGTGAAGCGACCAGGGAAGGCCTTGGTCAGATCACGGATCAGCGCCAATTCACCGGGACCGCTCAGGGGCGGTGTGACGAGAGCGATGCGCGCCGTGGGCTCCGCGAGCCAGGCGCCGACGGTCTTGTCCAACTCGGCCCAAGACACGGCCTTGACCGCGCCAGAGGTGGCGGCGTCGGCCACGTGCGGGCCGTCCTGCAGGCGGTCGGGATCATAGAGATCGACCAAGGCCGCCTGGGTACGGGCATCAAGCCGACCCAGGGTCACGGGGTGGTCGGGATTACCTTCGAGTTTGATCGGCCGGCCGTCGTAGCACTTCACCATCACCGGCACGGGTTCGCCGGCGCTGGTCAGGGTTGAACTGTACCACATCGCCTTGCCCAGCACCGCGCCCTCGGGCTGCACGGCATAGGGCACCAGGGTGTCGGGATGCTGATTGCCACAGCCCACCAGACCCAGAACGGCGGCCGCTCCGGTAAGCTGGAGGAAGTTGCGGCGATTGACGCCGGGCAGCAGATCGCGGGCAGAGGCACGGGCGGCATCGGCCGACGGCGCAGTGCCATCCAGGCCATGGCGCGCGCGCAGGTCGGCGATCGCGGCCTCGACGTCGGGGCTGAATTCGTCACGGGGACCGGGCGTACGGCCCAGGTCGATGGCATTGGTCCAGGTCTGTCGGTCGCTCATCGCCTGCTCTATTGATGACAGATGTTGCATGAAGTGGGCGCGTTCATCAGGTCTGCTGCGGTCTGGTAGTACGGCCGGTGACTGGCCGGCAGAGCGGACAAGGCCGCCGCCGTGGCACCCCGGGCAAAGGCGGCGACCGCCTCGTCATTGCCCTTGATGCGACGCGGAGGAGTCGGGGCGGGGGGATCAGCCACCTGCAAGATGTCACGATCCACCGAGTAGTCATGGTAACCGACCTGATGACTGCTGGCGGCCTTGCCGGCGCCGACGTAGTCGGTCTGGCGATGGCAGGACAGGCACCAGCCCATGGAGAGATCCTCGACCTGACGCACCCGCTCCATGGTTTCGACCGGTCCGTGGCAGGTCTGGCAGGCCACCCCGGCCTTCACATGCCACTCGTGGGTGAAATAAACGTGGTCCGGCAGCTTGTGGACACGCTCCCAGTGAATGACGCCGCCGTCCTTACGAACCCCGGTGCGTTCGTCGACGTAACTGCCGTTGTCATGCACGGCCAATAGACGCTTCACCTCGGCCTGGCCTTCGGGGGTCGAGACTTCCACATGCTGGTGGCAACCAATGCAGACCGACATCGGCGGGACGCCGGCGTGGGCGCCCTTCTCAGCCTGGAAATGACAGTAGCCGCAATCGATCTTGAGCAGCCCGGCATGCTTGGCGTGACTGAAGGCGATGTATTGCTCGGGTGCGTAACCCACGTCGAAAAACGCCCCAGACAGCCAACGGACAGCCCCGGCAAGGAGCAGGACGGCGAGAATGGCCAGCAGCCAGTGGTTTAGGAGGAGACCCTTCACCACCCGGACGGCTGAAGCCGGATTCAACTCACTCACGATGACTCCGCGGCGTTGCGCTCATGATAATCGGATGCAAGAAGCTAGGGGTGGTGATGCAGTACACAAGAGGGTGAGAAGTGACCAGAATCGTGCCATTGGGCCTAGTTGCGATTGAGTCTCAGTAACAGAAGTTGCCGCCAAGACCATGCTTGGGTGGAGGCACACTAGACCAGGGACGCTGACCAAGGGTTGAAATCACCAGTCATGAGCCATGCATAAAATGCATGGCTCATACCGACGCCGACCCTCCCGAGCGATAACGCACCACCAACGTGGTCACCAGATCTGCTCCCAGCAGGTCGCCCTGCCCAGCCCGATGCCCGAGATCATTCAGGGTTTCCCGGATGCGCTCCAAGAGCAGCGGCAGTTCCTCGGGCAGCTCTGGCAACGCTGTAACCAAGCAGGGCTCGGCCGTAGCCAACTCCAACTCCCAGCCCACCTTCGCCAATTGGAGGTCACCAGCGCCTCGCCCCAGCTCGGCGTCGGCGGGCAACTGGGCCGTGATCTCAAGCACGAGCACGCGGAAATGCCGTTCCGACAGCGCGGCCGGGTCATCGAACATCGGCGCATAGCGCAGCGCAAACGTGACCCGGGCACCATACATGGCCAATTCCTGCACCCGCACCGTCAGCGAGTACAGGCGATCAGCGACGATGCGGACGGCGGGCAATACGGACGTAACCATGGCTGGCCATGGGATGGCACATCACGCTGGGCTCAAGGGGGATCCTGACGTTGACCCTGCGGGGGTCACTCAAAGATCACGCCCAGCATGCCACACCAAGTCATCCCCAGCGTCATCGCCGTCCTGCAAGCTGAAGCGGACGCCGTCGCCGGCCTGGTCGGGTGGGCCCAGCAGAACCAGGAGCCGATCGTCCGCGCCTGCCGCCTGATCAAGGAGAGCTGCGCCTCGGGGGTGGGGCGCCTGGTGGTCACCGGCGTGGGCAAGGCCGGCCTGATCGGCCGCAAGGTCTGCGCGACCTTCGCCAGTACGGGCACGCCGGCCCTGTTCCTGCACCCCGCTGAGGCACGCCATGGCGACCTGGGCATGGTCCAAGCCGAAGACGTGGTGCTGGCCTTCTCAAATTCGGGCTCCAGCGAAGAAGTGGTGGCCCTGCTCCCCAGTCTGAAACACATCGGCTGCCGCCTGATCGCCATTGTCGGCAACGCTGAGTCGCCCCTCGGCCGCCACGCGGATCTGAGCTTGGCCTATGGCTCGGTGGTCGAGGCCTGCCCCCTGGGCATGGCCCCCTCGACCAGCACCACGGTGATGCTCGCCCTGGGCGATGCCATCGCCCTCACCGTCTTGCGGCTGCGGGACTTCACCCATGCCGACTACGCACGTTTCCATCCCGGCGGCGCCTTGGGGCGCAAGCTGATGACCTGCGGCGAAGCGATGCGGGACGGCAATCGGGTCCCCGCGGTGCTGCCTACCACCTCGGTCATGGACAGCTTGCGCGCCATCACTGGAGCCCGGGCGGGCAGCGTCGTCCTGGTCGATGAGCAGCGCCGCCTGGTCGGCATCTTCACCGATGGAGACCTGCGCCGTTCACTCGCAACCTCGCCTGATCCAGGCCTGGTGATGCGCCAGATGGTCCGCCAGCACGCGACCGTCCCGTGCCTGAGCGTCCGCACGGAAGAACTGGTGCAATCAGCCCTGCACCTCTGCGCGGAAAAGCACATCAACGAACTGCCGGTGGTCGCCGAAGACGGCACCCTGCTAGGCTTGCTGGATCTCCAGGACCTGGCTGACCGGGGCTTTGCGATCTAAGGCAATCTAACTAGGGCGCAGGAACGCCTTCGGCCATCCGCCGCTGGGCCTTCAGGCGCGCCCGCGCGGACTGGTCTTCTCGCTCCTGGGCATTGCTCTTCCCCCACACCACCGTGCTGGGGTCGTCGACCAGCCGGCGACTGACCACGGACAGATCGACGGCGATGTCCGCCAACTGGTCAGCCAGCTGGCGATCGTGAATCAAGCGCCCGGCCACGCCATCACCCGCGTCGATGGCCTCGGCGATCCGTCCGGCAGTTGCGCTCAGGGCGGCTAGGTTGCCCACCAGCAGGCGCAGATCGGCCGCATTGGCCGCAAGGATGCTGTCAGCACCCCGCACGGCCTGGTCCGCACCGTCCAGCAGCCGCCCACCCTTTTCCTCCACAGTGGCCAGGGTTTGCTCAGTCCGCGCTAGCACCTGATCCAGCCGGGCGGCGATGGATTCGGTTCGTTTGCCCAGATCGGCCGAGATGGTGCCCAGGTTGGTCAGCAGTTCGCCGAGCTTGGCCTGCTGCGCATTCAAGCCCTTGGCCAAGGCCGCGCCTTCGCCTGCCAAGTCGGCCGCATTGGCCAGCAGCCGCTTGATGTCGGCCTGGGCCTGGGCATCCAAAGTATTATTCAGGCCCTTCAGGAGGCCCTTGGCCATGGCGCTGGCCTCGTCCAAAAAGGCTGGATTCGCCAGCAACTTGGCGGAGCCATCGGTCGGCAGGACCCGGCCCGTGGCGGCGGCGAGCGGATCTACTGAGAACGCCAAGCTGGAGTCACCAAAAAGGCCGGAGGTGGCCAGTTGCACCGTGCTGCCAGCGGGCACCACCTGACTCCGCTTGATCTTCAGGCGCGCACGGATCGCCGCCATCGACCCCGCGGGAGCTGGTTCGATCGCAGCCACTTCGCCAATGGCGATGCCCGACAGGGTCACCGGGCTGGACAGGCGCAGTCCACCAGCATCGGGCAGAAAGACATCGATGGGATAATAACGTTCAAAGCTGATGCGATCGGACATCATCACCATCGCCACCACGCTGAAAATGCCGGCCACTACCAAGAGGCCGACTTTGATCTCAAGCTTTTGGACTGACCGCATGCTGGATGGTCACCGGTTGACGGGTGACGGTCAACGGTCAACAACCCCGGAGCCCAGGGACGGCGGAGGCACGGTGACCTAGCTAGAGCTCGACCTTGCCCGGTGCGGGCGGGTCGGGCTGACGGCGGCGTTCTGCCTTGGCGTGCCAGCGCAGCATCGCGGGCTGTTCGACACCGACCAGGACCGCAGCGGCGCCCAGCAGCGTCATGCCTCCCAGGGGCATCCCCTCTTCTTCAGCCGTCAAGCCGTCGGCGGTTGGTCGGATGTGCAGGACCCAGGGCGCCAGATGCCGGGCCAATAATGCCGCATCGGGCAGCCAGCGTCGGTCGATGCCGGGACGTTCACGGATGGCCAGGGCTGGCAGAGCGGTGAGCTCAGCGCCAGCCAGCCGCTGCAACCCAGCCAGACGCCCCGCCAAGACCTCGACGGCAATCGGCGCGGTACCCACGTCTTCAAGCACATGGAAACCATCCGCCTTACGGTAGACCGAGACCGTGGCCGTCACCTGCCCGTCGGCGATCCGGCCATGGATGCTGAACAGGGTGTCGCTGCCCAAGAGCGGATCAGTGCCGTCCGGCGCCACCGCCGCCAAGGCGCCACGCAGGCGCAGACGGTCAACGGCCGGCCAGCGTACTGTGGCACTGCCACGCACTGTTTCCAGATCGCCATTTCCCTCGGCCAAACCGGCAATAGTGGCCGCGCCAGCCGGACTCCAGGCCTGCCTGATCATGGCCGGCAGCAAGGTCCGCAGCTCGCTGATCGGGTCGGGGGCCAGCTCATAGCGCCACAACCCCGCGGCGCCCAGCAACAACGGTAGACCGCTGGCGGCGATCTTGGGCAGGTCCGCCTCGACCACCGCACAGACCCCGGCCGGCAGGGGCCGATCGCCAGGTCGGCCAGCCAGCAGATCCGCGAGGACCTCAGGCGAACTGCCCAGGACCAGGCGTTGGGCATTTACCGCCAGCAAAAGGGGACCGACCGGGGTGTTCACCAGCCAGGCACCCAGAGCTCCCGGCAGGTCTTGCGGCTGTCCCTGCCACAGCGCCGCCAGAGCCTGGGCCAAGGGTCGGGCGTCGCCAGAGACGCCCGCAACCAGCACCGTTTCCGGAAGGGCCTGACCTTGGCGCACCATGAGCAACAGATCGCCGGTCAACGGCTTCAAGGCTTCGTCGAGGCGCATCCCCAGGGTTTGCGTCACCGCCCGATTCTGGCTACGACCCATGCTATTCATCACCAGCGCGGCGAGGGCCTCTGGAGCGATGCCAACCGCGAGGGTGAAATCCTGGCCCGAGCGCGCCAGCCCGGCCACTTCTGGCGCAAGCGCATGCACGGGCAGGCCACGGTCAAAACCGGTGAGCACGCCGTTGCTGCGCCAAGCACCGTCCTTGGCGTCCATCGACAAGGTCAGCTGCGGATGCACCTCGCGCCAGCCCGGCAGTACCGGATCCAGCCCATAACTCACTCCACTCGCTTCCAGCGTCTTGCACCAATCAAGGGTGCTGGCCAGATCGAGCCGCATCTCAACGATGCCCGCTGACGACTGCGTCGCACCGGCTTCTTGCAAACGGGCGATGGCTTCGGCGGCGCCGTGGGCCCACAGTCCAGGCCCAAAGACCGTCGCCATACTACCCATGTGGCCGCGTCCTGTAAGGACTCCGATGGCGATATTCGGCCCCGCAGCCAGCGGTGCCGTCGCACCAGGAAGCGGCTTGGCCAGCACCAACGCTTGCACCGGCTGTTGACCCACCTGCGGCGGATAGGCCGCCACCACCAGACCCGACGCGCCGCCGAGCCAGCCATTGGCATCCCAGGCGCCGGGCTGCACCCGCATCACCAAGGCCAGCTGCCGGCGGATATGGCCCGTCACCGTGGCCGCCGCCGGATCCCACCACCAGCTGGTGGGCTTGGCCGTGCGGCCCTGGGTTTCCAAGCGCTGCAGATCCACCGCCACCCGCAGCTGCAAGGCCGGATCATCCTGGGCCGGGACGGCATCGACACTCCAGGCGGATACGGCCAGGGCGGCAAGCAGGCAGGAACGGACGGCATGCGGCATAGGATGGACGAACATGATGGGTGTACGGGAACTACGCCGACGTGGGGCCGGCGTTGTCCTTAATCCCGCTGGGGCGTGAAGAAGACGATGCCCAACGGCGGCAGGATGATGCGCATGGTGGCCGGGAAAATCCCGCGCTGCTCCTGATGCGCAATGACCACTGGGGGATCGACGAACCCGCTGCCGCCATAGGCCAGCTCATCCGAAGACAACAGCTGCCGCCAGGGTCCGGCGGTGTACACTCCCAGCGGGTAGGCATGACGCTCGACCGGCGTAAAATTGCAGGCTACCAGCACGTCGTCGTGTCCCGGAGCCTTGCGCAGGAAGGCCAGGACCGATTCTGCCGGATGGTCGTTGTCGACCCACTGGAAACCATCCCGATGGTCATCCCGCTGATGCATGGCAGGCAGGGTCCGGTACAGCGCCAAGACCGCGCGCAGGAAGGCGGTGATGCCCGCACGATCCGGTTCGACGGATTCGCCCCAGGCGAGCCGCGACTGCCAGTCGAACTCGGTACCAACGCCGAACTCGCCGCCCTGGAAAAGTAGCGGTCGGCCCGGCACAGCGACCTGGTAGCCCAGCAGCAGGCGGAGCTGGGCCCGGCGCCGCCACCAGTCGCCCGGCAGCTTGTCGATCAGACTGCGTTTGCCGTGCACCACCTCGTCATGGGACAAGGGCAGGACCCAGCGGTCGTCATAGGCATACCATTGGTGGAAGGTCGCCTTGTTGTGGCTGCCCGAACGCAGCACCGGGTCGAGGGCCAGGTACGACAAGGTGTCATGCATCCAACCCATGTTCCACTTCAGGTCGAAGCCCAGGCCCTGCATGTCGGTGGGGGCGGTCACCCCCGGCCAAGCGGTGCTCTCTTCGGCGATCAGCAGCACGCCAGCGCACTCCCGCCGCACGGTGCTGGTCATCTCCTGCAGGAAGCTGACCGCCTCGTCGCTGCCGCTGCCACCGCGCTCATTCGGAACCCACTCGCCCTCTTCACGATCGTAATTGCGGTACAGCATCGAGCTGACGGCATCGACCCGCAGGCCATCGACGTGGAAACGCCGGCACCAGTGCAAGGCCGCACCGATCAGGAAATTGCGTACCTCAGGCCTACGGAAATTGAAAACATGGGTGCCCCACGTGCGGTGCTCGCCCTCCCGGGGATCGCCATATTCAAAACAGGGTGTGCCATCAAAAGTCGCCAAGGCGAAATCGTCCTTGGGGAAATGCCCAGGCACGAAATCGATAATCACACCCACGCCATGGCGATGACAGTGATCGACGAAAGCGCGCAGATCGTCCGGACTGCCGTGACGGCTGTTGGGCGCATACTGGCCGGTGACCTGATAACCCCACGAGCCCTCATAGGGATGCTGAGCGACCGGCAGCAGCTCTAGGTGGGTGAAGCCCAGGTGCAGGCAATGCCGCACCAGACGCTCTGCCAGCTCGCGATAGCCTGGCCAAGTCTCGTCCCCAGTGCCGCGCCACCAGCTCCCCAAGTGCACTTCGTAGATCGACATCGGCTTGGCCAGCGGATCGCCCTGGCGGCGGGCCGCCAGGAAATCTGCATCCTGCCACGCAAAACGATCCGGCGCCGAGACGATGCTGGCGGTGGCCGGTGGTTTCTCAGCCTGCCAGGCGAAGGGATCTGCCTTTATCCGCAGGGCACCACCTGGGGCCCGCACTTCATATTTATAGCGCGCGCCCGCTCCGATGCCGGGAATGAACAGCTCCCAGACCCCGTACCCCATGCGCGGACGCATGGGATGAAAGCGCCCATCAAAGCCATTCCAATCGCCGACCACGCTGACACGTTCGGCATTAGGTGCCCAGACGGCAAAACGAGTGCCCGCTACGCCGTCGACAGTCACCGCCTGGGCCCCGAGCAGATCCCCCACGTGCATGTGGCGACCAGCCTGGAACAGGCCCAGGTCAAAGTCCGGCAGCTGGGTCCAGAACGAGTACGGGTCACGCTGGGCCCGCTCCTGGGGATCGTCTTTGGTGGTGACCAGCAACTCGTAGCGACAAGGCCCGGTCACCGGCACCGGGCCGATGAATAAACCTTCTTCGTGCCGACAGGACAAATCGACCGGCGGCACCCCGTCGGCGCGGAAGCGTACCCGCGTGGCCCGGCGGATGAGCGTCCGGACGACCCAGGTATCTCCCTCGCGATGCAGTCCAAGCACGCTGAAGGGATCATGCAGGCGGGCATCAAGGATCGCGGCAAGGTCGGGCATGGGCGTTACTGACTCTGATGAGGAGCGGGCGTCACGGTGGCGAGGGTAATCATGCCGCCCGGCCCGCAGGCGCTAGCGTCACCGCCGCAGCTGTACTATCCTTCGGCGCCGACTTCCAGGATCTGTTTCAGGGCATCCAGATTTTCAAGTAACGCGGCGCAGCCCCGGGCCACGCAGGTCATCGGTTCAGCTGCCAAGCGCACCGGCAGGCCGGTCTCTTGCGCCAGCAGCTGGACCAAGCCGGTGAGCTGACTGGTGCCACCCGCCATGCAGATGCCGCGATCGATCAGGTCGGCCGCAAGTTCAGGCTGGGTGCGTTCAAGCACCATCTTCACCGACTGGACCACTGCCGCGACTTGAGGCTTGATCGCCTCATAAATCTCGGTCGAGCCGATCTCAAGCGAACTGGGCATACCGGTGCGCAGATCCCGGCCGCGCACGGTCATGCGCTTAACCTCGGCTAAGGGCATGGCGGAACCGATCTGCATCTTGATCGCTTCGGCGGTGTTCTCGCCCACCACCACCTGGTACTGCTGCTTCAAATACTTGATGATCGCCTGGTCGATCTCGTCCCCGGCCACGCGCACGCTCTCACTGGCGACGATGCCGGCGAGGCTGATCACGGCGACTTCGGTGGTGCCGCCGCCGATGTCGACGATCATGCTGCCCACCGCCTCGGCCACTGGCAGGCCGGCGCCGATGGCGCTGGCCATGGGCTGCGGGATCAGGAAGACCTCGCGGGCCCCGGCGTTCATGGCGCTATTGGTGACGGCGCCCTTTTCGACCTCATTGATGCCACTGGGCACGGCAATCACCACCCGTGGACGCACCGGACCGCGGCGGCCATTCACCTTGCGGATGAAATAGCGCAGCATCTGCTCGGTAATCTCAAGATCGGCGATCACCCCATCCTTCATCGGGCGGATGACCTCGATGTTACTGGGGCTTTTGCCCATCATGATCTTGGCCTGCTCGCCAACCGCATTGCCATCCATCAGCACGATCTTAGTGCCACGCTTGACCGCGACCACGCTGGGCTCGCTGATCACGACGCCTTTGCCCTGTACCGCTACCAAGGTGTTGGCGGTGCCCAAGTCGATGCCGAGATCGACGCTGAACATGCCAAGAATACTGTCGAGCCAACCCATGGTTGGACACCGTAGGGGCAGCATGACCAGGGCGCAACCCCATGTCCCGTCGCGCCGGGGCGATTAAGGACGGTGCCCCATCGCGTGTGGCGGCGCACCACGCAGCATGGGCGATGCCC
>JBBQTJ010000069.1:0-12937 GCA_038213315.1 Planctomycetota bacterium | reverse complement strand
ATGCCGCCTTCGTGATCGAACGGGACTTTCCTGATTTGGCTCGCGCCGCCGCCACCTCCGAAGCCGAAGCCGAGGCCTAGATGTCCACTCCTGGTACGCAACTGGCCACTCGCACTTTGTGCACCTTCAAGCTGACGCCCTTCAACTTCGCCGTCGAAGTGCTGGCCGTGCAAGAGATCCTCCGCCGCCAAGAGGTCACCCCGGTGCCCCTGGCGCCCAAAGATGTGATCGGCCTGATCAACCTGCGCGGCCAACTGGTCACTGCCATCGACCTGCGCAGCCGCTTGGGAATGCCGCCCCGGGCCGAGGGGAAGGAGCCAATCCACTTGGTGGTCAAGCTCAGCGAGGCCGTGGTCAGCCTAGTCGTTGATGAGGTCGGCGACGTGGTCAATGTCGAAGAGGACCGTTTTGAGGACCGCCCCGATGCCGTGCATGGCCCGGCCAAGGAGTTGACCACCGGCGTCTTCCGCATGGAAAAGGACCTGCTGCTGCTGCTCGATCTGCGCAAGGTGGTGGGCTCGCGCCATGGCCTGAAAGCAATCAGCCAGTGAGCCGGATCCGCGTGCTGGTCGTCGATGACGCGGTGGTCTTCCGCAAGGCCATCGGCGACGCCGTTGCCGGCGACAGCGAGTTGGAGCTGGTCGGCACCGCGCCCAACGGCAGCATCGCGCTGTCCAAGATTCCGCAGCTGAATCCGGACGTGGTCACCCTGGACGTCGAGATGCCCGAGCTGGATGGCATCGGCACGCTCACCGAAATCCGCAAACGGTGGCCCAAGCTGCCAGTGATCATGGTCAGCGCCCACACCGCCGGAGGCGCCGCCGTGACCCTGCGGGCCTTGGAACTGGGCGCCAACGACTTCGTCACCAAGCCCACCGGCATGGGCGGCATCACCGCCGCGATGGAGGCCCTGCGGCGCGATCTGGTGCCCAAGGTGAAGGCCCTGGCCTGGGGGCATACCACCGGCTCGGCGTCGAAGCTGCGCCCGGCGATTGCCCACGCCTCGTCCCCCGCCGCGCATGCGCCTATGCCGCCGGCAATGCCGGTGCTGGTGAACCGCCCGCCCGTGTCGCCCGGCCGCCGCCTGGACCTGCTCGCCATCGGCTGCTCGACTGGCGGCCCCAACGCCCTGGCCGAGCTGATTCCGCTGCTGCCGAAGGACCTGCCGGTGCCGGTGGTCATCGTGCAGCACATGCCGCCGATGTTCACCAAGCTGCTGGCCGAGCGTCTGGGCCAGAAGAGCGCCATCGCCGTACATGAAGGCGTCGACGGCAAGATGCTCAAACCCGGCGAGTGCTGGATCGCGCCGGGTGGTCAGCACATGGTGGTGGTGCGCCAGGGCGAGAACTTGGTCCTGCGCCTCAACCAGGATCCGCCAGAAAACAGCTGCCGTCCCGCCGTGGATCCCCTGTTCCGTTCCATCGCCGCCACCGGCGTCACGACCCTGGCCGTGGTGCTCACCGGCATGGGCGAGGACGGTCTGCGTGGCGGCACCCTGCTGGTCGAAAAAGGCAATCCACTGATCGCCCAGGACCAGGCCACCTCGGTGGTCTGGGGCATGCCCGGCGCCGTAGTGAAACACAAAGTCGCCGAGGGAGCCTATCCCCTGGCCCAGATCGCCGGCGAGATCGTGCGGCGGCTCAAAGCGGGTCGCATCGCGTGGATGGGGGCGGTGCGGTCGGCGTCGTAAGCGAAATGACTGAATGGTCCAAGGTGGGACAGAACCGAGGATACTGATGCGACCACGATGGACATGGGCAGCGGGCGTCGTGCTCGGCTTGGCGGCGTGTAGCGATAGCACGTCGGTGACGACGCCGGTGCCAGAAGACCACGGTCGTCCCGAGACTCAGAAATTGCGGGCTGCGGATGCGGCCGGTTATGACGGCAAGGCCCTGCAGCACAGCGTCGACAAGATGCTTGATACGCGGGACCAGCACAACGGCGACCTCAACAAGGCGGCGGACACCAACGAGGCGCCTACCGCACCGTGACCGGCGTGCCGGGCAGGGCCACGGCGAAGACGTCGGCCACGTCGCTCTGGACCAGGCGCACGCAGCCGTGGCTGGCGGCTTTGCCCAGCCACTCAGCCGAGGCTTCCTTGGTGTAGCCATGGATGCCGATCGACTTGAAACGCTGGTCGCTGCCCGGCGCGAAGCCGAGCCAATACCCGCCTAGGACATTGTCTGGATCGTTGGGCGGCAGGATGCGGCCGGTGTCCGGATCGCGCCACTCGGGATGACGTACGCGCAGGGCCACTTTGGTGGTGCCCAGGGGTGTCTCGTGGCCCGCTGCGCCCAGACCCGCCGGTCGGCAGGCGGCGAGGATGTCGCCCAGCCACAGTAGCACCACGAAGTGCTGCCGGTCCACAGTCAGACTGAGGGGATGCGCCTTCGCATCGAGCACCGTCACCCGCTGGCCGATGCGCAGCACGCCGGCCTTGGGATTGAACCGCTGCACCAAGTCCAGACCCACCTGGTGGCGACGGGCCAAGCCGCTGAGCGTGTCGCCCTTCACCACGGTGACCCGTTTGCGGCCCACCAGTTCGGCACCCGGCACCGTGGTGGCCGACCACAAGACCTGCTGCGCGATAGGGTCGAGGCGCAGGGCCAGGGCCACTGCTGCCTTATCGTCCAGGGTGCGCACCGCGGCGCTGCCCGCGCGCAGCAGCGGCACCAACGCCTTCGGGTCGTGCTCGGCCTGTACGAACAGCGCTTCCAGGTCGGCCGCCCGCAGCGCGCCGATCACCAGCAGCAGCACCCCCACGCTGATCAGACCGCTACGCATGGAATGAGTGTGGCGAGGGAGCGGGTGGTGAAAGCCTGAGCATCCCAGTCGTGCCATCACACCACGTTCGCGGCCTGCTCTTTCATCTGTTCGACTTCTTGCTTGGCCTCAAGCACCAGCCGGGTCAGTTCCAGGTCGTTGGCCTTGGCTCCGGTAGTGTTGACCTCGCGGCTGATCTCCTGCAACAGGAAGTCGAGACGCCGGCCCAACTGGTCACCGCCACCGTCGATCAAGGTGGCCAGGGCGCCCAGGTGCGCGTGCAGGCGGACCAGTTCTTCGCGCACATCGACGCGCTCGGCATGCAACGCGGCCTCGCGCGCCAGCACCTCGGGCGGGACCTGCTGGGCCAACACCTCGGACAGGCGGGCGAGCAGCGCGTCGCGCCACGGCGGCAGGCGGGCGGCGGCGGTGGCGGCCAAGCGTTCGTGCAGCGCCGCGAGGGCGGCATGGCGGCGACGGAACTCGGCCTGCAGCGCTGCGCCCTCGCGGCGGCGCTCACTCAGAAAGGCCTCAAGAGCCGTGGCCAGGGCGCTGCGCAGCGCTGTCTCCAGCCCCTCCGGCGCGTCGTCCCGGCGTGGCAGCAGATTGGCCACTTGTTCCAGGGCCGGCGGCGGTGCCCCCAACTCGCGCGCCAAGGCCGCCAGTTGCGTCCAGGCATCGCGCAGGCGCACCAGGTCCACGCCACTGGCGGCCGAGGCACCTTCCAGGGTGACCTGCACCGTGACCGTGCCGCGCCCGACGCGCTCGCGCACGTCGTGGCGGATCAGCTCTTCAAGCCCCAGATCCCGCAGGTCGCTGCGGACCGACAACTGCAGGTTGCGGCCATTTACTGCGGCGATGCGTACCACCAGGGTGCCCATCGGGCAGGGCGTGCGGGCGGTACCAAAACCGGTCATGGAGAGCATAGGGGTCAGACTGGCGGTGTGCGGTGGGCGGCGAAGTGTAGTCAGCGAGGCGATTCAGGAACGTCGCGGACGGTCGTCGTCTTCGGAATAAAAACCCGAGCCGAAGGTGGCGCGCCGCCGGCCGGACAGGATCTCGTCGGCAACGGCGTCGGCGATGCGCTGCACCGCGCCGCCACCGCCCAGGCGCTGCCGGACCAGCGCCAGATCGGCAAGCATGCGCGCCCGGGCGGGGCCGGACCATAAGCGGCGGAGATGGGCGACCAGCCTGACCGGGGTCAGCTGGTCTTGCAGCACCTCGGGAACGATACGCCCGTCCGCCACCAGATTGGGCAGGCCCACGTGCGGCGCGATCAGCACGCGGCGGGCCAGCATCGCGGTCAGACGGTCGGTGCGATAGGCGATGACGTGCGGTGCGCCCAGCAGAGCGGCTTCCAGGGTGGCCGTGCCGCTGGCCACCAGGGCGACGTGGGCGCGGGCGCACAGCTCGCGGTAGTGGCCCTCCACCAGCGGGAAGTGGGTCGCATCGCGGTAGCGTTGGATGGGGATGTCCGGCACCCGCGACACCGCGATGGCGATGCGGCGGCCCTCCAGACGTTGGAAGTGCTCGGCAGCCTGATGGTAGATCGGTAGCAGGGTTGCGACCTCGCGTTCGCGCGAGCCAGGCGCGAGCAGCAGCAGCGGACGTTCGGCGGGAATGCCCAGCTCGGCATCAATGCCGGCGGTGTCGGTGCGATCAGGCACCAGATCCAAGAGCGGATGGCCGACGAACTCGGCGCGGCAGCCGTGGCGGCTGAACAGGGCCGGCTCAAAGGGGAAGAAGCAGAACAGGCGGTCGATAGCCTGGGCATAGCCTTTGGCCCGGCGCGGCCGCCAAGCCCAGACTTGGGGTGCGACCACATGCAGGAAGCGCGTGCCCTGACGCCGCAGGCCGCGCAGCCGGCGGAGCAGGCGGAAGTTCATGCCCGGATAGTCGATCGACAGGATGGCCCGAGGCCGGCGGGCGCTGATCGCCGCGGTGACCCGGTCCATGGTCTTCATCAGGCTGGGCAGTCGGGCCAAGACCGGGCCCAGGCCCATCACTGCCATGCCTTCAATATCCTGTTCGATCTCGGCCCCCGCGCCGGCCAGGGCCGGTCCGCCCATGGCCGCCACCACCAGGTCAGGCTGGGTCCGTTTCAGGGCGGCGACGATGGCCCCGCCATAGGCGTCCCCCGACGGTTCGCCCGTCAGCACGAAAAGATCGCAGGTGGGGGACAGGGCCATGAGCAGCCATGGTCGGGTCGGACGGCGCGGCGGCAACGCCTGACCCCTGGCCACGTATCATCTGCGCCGCAATCAGTGACAGCCGGCGCCATCATGTGGCGATGGTTGTATTTACAGCGCACCGGCCGACTTGCCTCCGGCCTCTGCCACCTAGCATGTCTGGTCCTCTGGAGTCCTGTTCGCATGCCTAAGCTGATCTGCCAGACCGGGCCCAAGGCCGGACATGAATACCCCCTGACCAAGGATCTGGTCATAATGGGCCGCCAGTCGGTGTCCGACGTGCAGGTCATTGACCACATGTGCAGTCGTTCCCATTGTCAGTTGCGCCGTGACGGACGGATGTGGACCCTGGTCGATCTGGGCAGCCGCAATGGCACCATGTTGAACGGCAAACGCATGGCCGGTGAACGGCAGATGGTGTTCGGCGACCGCCTGCGCATCGGAGAGGCTGAATACCAGTTCGTCAAGGAATCCGGCGACGTCGAACTGAAGGACCTGCTGACCAAGTACGAGATCCAGGAGAAGATCGGCGAAGGCGGCATGGGTATCGTCTTCAAAGCCAGCCAGCGCTCGATGGCACGGGTGGTGGCGCTGAAGGTGCTCTCGCCCAAGTACGCGAGCAAGCCGCGCTTTGTCGAACAGTTCATCCGCGAGGCCCGTGCCGCCGGAGCCTTGAATCACCCCAACCTGATCCAGGTCCACGACGTCGGCACCGAGAACGACATCCACTATTTTTCCATGGAGTACGTCGACGGCCCCACCTGCATGCAGGTGCTCAAGGCCCAAGGCGCCTTCCCGGTCGATGAGGCCCTTGAGATCATCCGGCAGGCGGCGTTGGCGCTGGAATACGCCCATGGCCAGCACCTCATCCACCAGGACATCAAGCCCGACAATATCATGTTGGGCGCCAACAATCTGGTGAAGCTGGCCGACCTAGGCATCAGCAAGACCTTTGCCGAGGCCGAGGCCGACGGACATCCGCAGAAGGTCATGGGGACGCCGCATTACATGGCGCCGGAAGCAGCCCTGGGCAAACGTATCGACCATCGCGTCGACCTCTACAGTCTGGGGGCGACCCTGTACCACCTGCTGGCCGGCAAGCCGCCCTTCGCCGGCACCCACGCCACCGATGTGCTGAAGGCCCACGTCAGCGAACCCCTGCCGCCGTTGCAGGACCTTAATCCCAAGGTCAGCGACGAGGTCCTGGCCCTGGTCGAGCGCCTGCTCGCCAAGAAACCCGACGACCGCTACCAGACGGCCACCGCGGTGATCGACGAGATCAAGCGCCTGCTCGCCGGAAAGGCCCTGGGCACCGAACGCATCGCCGGCAGCGAGACTATGATCCTGCGCCGCTACGCCGTCGGCGCCAACGGCGCCCAAGGCCCGGGCACGCCCGCCGCCACCACCGGCGACCGCACCACGGGCGCCTCGACCTTCGCCCCCGAGCCAGAGCACCACGCGATCCGGCGTATCGTGACCTGGACGGTGGTGGCCGTGGCCACTGCCGTCGTCGTGATCGCCGGCCTGCGTATGATGCCCAAAGAGAAGCCCGTCGACACCGGCACCGTGGCGCGCCCCGCGACGGGCGCTGCCCCGGCGAACACGGGCCCGACAGTCGCCACCGTCACCGAAGACGAACTGGCTGCGCGTCTGCGACGCGAAACCGCCCAGAACGCCGTGCGCAAGGTCGAAGCTGATCTGCAGAAGAACGGCGAGGCCAATGTGGTCGCGGCCCAGACCGAACTGGAGCGCATCGCGGGCGACGACACTCTCGATGCGGCCACCCGGGCCCAGGCCACGCAGGTCATGGCCCTGGTCACCGAGATCCAGGGCCGTCGGCGCCAACAGCAGGTCGCCCAGGCCTATGCCGACCTCGCCAAAGAGGTACAGACCATGCGCGACGAAAAGAACTGGGACGTCGCCTTGAAGCGCCTGGAGGCCTTCCCCGAACGCAACAATGATGCGTTGCGTGCCAAGTTCGACCAGTTGCGCGCCGACGTGGACAAGGAGCGCACCACCTGGACCGAGGGCCTGGCCACCAAGGTCGCCGCCCTGGTGAAGGGCAAGGACTTGAGCGGTCTGCGCCGCCTGCGCGACCAGTTGCCCAAGACCCAGCTGGACGGCGTCGCCGCCAAGTCCATCGACGCTGCCATCACCCAAATCGATGTCGAGCGCATGGCGATCTTTCAGGCCGCCGCCGAGCGCATGGCCAAGGCATTGGCCGCCTGGAAGCTGGACGCCGTCACCAGCGAGCATGAGACCAGCCGCCAGGGCGCCGGTGCGACGCCAGTGGGTGCCCAGATGGACGAGTACCAGGCCGCCGCCGTCGCCCTGCCCAAGTTGGTCGAGGCGCTCAGCGATCGTATCCGCACCCTGCGCAGCGTGCGCTACAAGGGCGTGCTGAAAGGCAGCCCCAACGCCGACCCTGACCTGATCGCGATCAGCTTGGCCGATGGCCTGCAAGGCAAGGACGCCACCGGCGGCTCGTTTTTCATCCGCTGGAATACCTTGACTGCGGTCGACGTGCGCACCGTGGCCGAACAGGTGTTGGGCAAAGATGCCTGCAAACCCTACGACGCGGCCCTCACCACCCTGGGCGCAGCGCGTGGCGACAAGTGAGCGGGATTGCTAACCTGCGGCGCGCGACCTGCGACGTGCTCGGGGCTGCCTACTCCGCCCTGTTCCACCTGTGACCGAGAACAAGTACAAGGGGAAGGATCTCCACAATCCCCGCGATGGACTGGGTCGGCTGCGTCGCGCCCATGGTAAGACCGCCGGTCGGCAGAGCGGCTTCGAGCGCCTGGCCGATGATGAAGAGGCCGCCGAGCGCCTGGTTCTGAGCGGCCGCCGGTCCCACTCTGGCGAATCCCTGCTGGCCAAGTTCAATCGCTTGGCCCAGGTCCAGGTCACGGTCGGTGAACAGGGCGAGGTCAGCGGCTTCACCGGTCGCACCGTGCTGGTGCGTCTGGCGGACGGCCGGGAGGTCGACTGCGAGATCCGCCGCAATCACAAGAAACGCATCGCCGGGGTCAGCAATGTGCTGTGCGCCGGCGACCGAGTCCAGGTGGTCAGCGACCCCCATGGCCAGGTGATCGAAGCGGTCGAGCCACGGCGCAATCAATTGGAACGCGGCGACAGCCACAACAAAGCCCTGGTCCATGTCCTGGCGGCCAACCTGGACCGGCTGGTCATCGTGGCCACCTGCCGTGATCCGGAGCTGAAACCGGCGCTGATCGACCGCTGGCTCCTCATCGCCAATGCCAGCGGCATCGCCGCCACGTTGGTGTTGAACAAGGCCGATCTGGGCGTGGATGAGACCATGACCCAAGTCTATCGACGCCTCGGGGTGACGGTGTTCACCACCACCGCCATCCAGGGCGGCGGCCAACTCGACGAGCTGCGCGCCCACCTGACTGGCCAGGCCTGCGTCATCGCTGGTCAAAGCGGCGTGGGTAAATCCTCATTAGTGAATGCCCTGTTCCCCGCCCTGGCCGCGCGCACCGGCGTGGTTGCCCTGGCCGGCCACGGCCGTCACACCACCACCAGCGCCCGCAGCTACGTCCTGCCCGGGGGTGGCCGCCTGATCGATACGCCCGGCATCAAGGAATGCGCCATTGGTGGCATCGAGGCCCTGGACGTGGCCCTGCACTACGCCGACTTCGCTCCACTGCACGCCGCTTGCCGCTTCGCCGACTGCACCCACCGCCACGAACCGGACTGCGCCGTGCGCGCCGCCCTGGCCCGGGGTGAGATCGCCCCGACCCGCTACGGCAGTTATCTGGCGATCTTGGCCGAGGATTTGGGCGTTTAGGCGTCGCGCTGCCTACTTCGCCACCGTCGCGTTCGCCGCCAGGATGTAGTGCGTGATCGCGGTGGCATCGTTGGCGGGAATCGGGGTGCCCGCCTTGGCAGCGCGCTTGACCATTTTCTGGATCGTACCTGTCCATTGGTCCTGGTCCTCTTCATGGATCGAGGGCATGCCATGGCACTGTCCACAATGCGCGAGCATGGCGACGCGCCCCCGTTCAAGGGCAGCGGCATCGGACTGCCAGGAGCGTTCGGCAAAGGCCGTCATGGCCTCGCTGACCGGTGGTGGGATGTAGCTGGGCCGGGCCGAGGCGCAGCCGGCGACGATCAGGACGGCGAGGATGGCGACGAGTGAGGTGCGCATAAAAACCTTCGTTGGACAGACTCTCGTAGAGGGTCGTGGGGTCGCGGCGTCGCGGGGTCGAAACAGCCGTCTGACGGCCGACAGCATCCGTCATTCCGTCGGCTGTCGACCCCGCGACCCCGCGACCCCGCGACGGCTGTCTACACGAACGTCCGCTTTGCGATCAGCGCCTGCACCACGCTGGGGTCCGCCAGGGTGCTGGTGTCGCCAAGATGGTCGGTCTCCTGCGCGGCGATCTTGCGCAGGATGCGGCGCATGATCTTCCCCGAGCGGGTCTTCGGCAGGCCAGAAGCGATCATGATCACGTCCGGGGTGGCGATCGGGCCGATATGGTGGCGGACCTCGTTGCGCAGTTCGCCGATCAGGTCCTTGGTCTCGCTGAAGCCCTCTTTGAGGATGACGTAGGCGAAGATGCCCTGGCCCTTGATGTCATGGGGGTAGCCGACCACCGCGGCCTCGGCGCAGCTGGGATGGGTGACCAAGGCACTTTCAACCTCAGCGGTGCCCAGGCGGTGCCCGCTGACATTGATGACGTCGTCGACCCGGCCGGTGATCCACCAGTAGCCGTCCTCGTCACGTCGGCAGCCGTCACCGGTGAAATAGTAGCCGGGATAGGGCTTGAGGTAGGTGTCGAGATAGCGCTGGTGATCGCCATAGATGGTGCGCGCCATGGCGGGCCACGGGCGCTTCAGCGCGAGGTTGCCGCTGACGCCATTGCCGAGGATCTCGTTGCCCTGGTCGTCCAGCACCACCGGCTCGACGCCCAGGAAGGGGAAGGTGGCCGAGCCCGGTTTGGTCGGGGTCGCGCCGGGCAGCGGGGTGATCATGATGCCGCCGATCTCGGTCTGCCACCACGTGTCGACGATGGCGCAGCGGCCTTCCCCGACCACGTCATGGTACCAGCGCCAGGCCTCAGGATTGATCGGTTCGCCGACGCTGCCCAGCACGCGCAGGCTGGAGCGGTCGTACTTGGTGACGAAGGCGTTGCCCTCGCGGGCGATGGCGCGGATCGCGGTGGGCGCGGTGTACAGCTGGGTGATCTTCAGCCGCTGCACCATGTCCCAATAGCGGCCGGCATCGGGATAGGTGGGAATGGATTCGAACATCACCGTCGTGGTGCCATTGGCCAAGGGGCCATAGACCACGTAGCTGTGGCCGGTGACCCAGCCCACGTCGGCCATGCAGGCCCAGATGTCGCCGGGACGGATGTCGAAGACGTACTGATGGGTCAGGGATGCCATCAATAGGTAGCCCGCAGTGCTGTGGGCGATGCCCTTGGGCTTTCCCGTCGAGCCACTGGTGTACAGCAGGAACAGCAGGTCTTCGCTGTCCATGTGCTCGATCGGGGCATAAGGCCGTTCGCGGGCCATGGCCTCGTCCAGCCATACATCGCGCTGGGCATAGAACGGCACCTTGTTGCCGGTGCGGCGCACCACGAAGACGTTACGCACGCCGGGACAGGCCATCACCGCTTCGTCGACGGTGCGCTTCAAGGGGATGACCTTTTTGGCGCGCAAGCCTTCGTCGGCGGTGATCACCGCCACGCAGTCGGAATCAAGAATGCGATCGCGTACCGACTCGGCAGAGAAGCCAGCGAAGATCACGCTGTGGATCGCCCCGATGCGCGCGCAGGCGAGCATCGCGAAGGCCGCTTCGGGGATCATCGGCAGGTAGATGGCGACGCGGTCACCCTTGCGGATGCCGCGCCCGCGCAGCACGTTGGCCAAGCGACAGACCTCGCGCTGCAGCTCGCGGAAGCTGATGCGACGGTTTTGGCCGGGCTCGTCGCCCTCCCACAAAATGGCGATCTGGTCGCCCTTGCCCGCCGCCACATGGCGGTCGACGCAGTTCTCGCAGGCATTGAGCTTGCCGCCCAGGAACCAGGCCAACTCGCCATGCGGGAAGTCCACATCCATGACCTGGCGAAAATCGTGGATCCAGGTCAGCCGGCTGCGCGCCTGCTTGGCCCAGAAGATCTCGGGGTCGCGCAGGCTTTCCTCGTGCAGCCAACGATAAGCGTCCAGGCTGGCCACCTCGGCGCCGGCGCTGATATTGGCGGGAGGCTGGTACAGACGGTCGGACATGGGACGAACTCCGGCAAAGGTACGCCTGCATATCCAAGTCATCAGGCCCGGTCCAGGGTCGAGACGATCGCGCGCTGGGAACCTGACGACATAGGCGGATGAGGGTGCTTGCAGTCAGTCTGGTTCTGAGCCGCTTCTGCTGCCAGAAAAAATGCAGAAAATGGCGCACCCGCCCCGATTCGAACGGGGGACCGTCTGCTTAGAAGGCAGATGCTCTATCCAACTGAGCTACGGGTGCGTGCGGCGGCCATGATCACGCCCGCCGCACGCCGTCCAGCGTCAGCGCGGTGGAAACCGGGTTCCCGGCCCAGCTGTCGTCGGTAGCGTGATGCCGCTGTGCCCCTTCTCCCAGAACAACAAGCCCGCGAGCGCATCGACGCCATGCTCGTCGCCGCCTTCCAGGACCGCCTCGTCCCCCAGGACCCGAACGACGAATCGGCCAGCGTCCTCCTCGACCGCATTCGCGCCCAGGCCGCCGCCATCCCGCCACCGGCTCCTCGCCGTGGGCGTCCCCTGGCCCAGCCCGAGGTGGCGGTATCAGTCGTCCAGGCCACGCCAACGTCCACGCACCGTGGCCGTCCGCCCGGCTCGAAGAACAAGGCCAAGGCATGACCGCCAATCGCGGATTCGAACTACGGCCAACGCTATCAGCTTGGGTTGGCTGGGCTGAACGGGCGCCATCAGCGATGATCTCGCTGCCGGTCTGTCCGATCAGCCAGTGCCAGTATCGACGAGTGACAAGCATAGAAAATGTGATATGGGTTCATATAGCCACATCGAACGCATGAATGGAGGTCGCCCATGGTGAAGCTCAATGACCGTATGCTGCGCGTAACCTCGTCAGAGGGATGGGGCCGCGATGTGCCCACGCATATCCTGGGTGAATGGCTGAATCGCTTTCCAACCCTGGCGACCCACGCCACTCGACTGCGTTGCGAAGGTGCCAGCACTCTGCCTGGCAAACGCCCCGCCTGGCTCGACTGCATGGACGACATGCGTTACCTCGGGCATGAGCCTGACGGCGACGCCATGCTGCTGCACTTCCGTGCACCAAACCTGGGCGATGCGGCTCCCGAGTTATTTCGGCAGCAGACCCTGTTTGACCTGTATCCACCTGCCGAATTCACCAGCCTCGACATCCTGGCTGAAACGCTTGGAGACGTTGAGCGGGAGAACGCTGACAGCGACAGATTGGACAAGCCTTTGCTGAATCGTATCTCCAAACTGCGGTCCTGCTTCACGCATGGCTTCGAGACCGTGCAGTTCACCGATTCGGTAGCTCCGCAGCGCGCATCCAACCTGAATATCGGAGTTCTGGACACCGCCGAACGCTGGACATCGACACCGCCGAAGGAGCAGGAAGCCCGACTCGTTGGAACCCTGGATACCGTGGTTTGGTCCTCGCGCGGTTTTGTGCTGGTCACCAGCGACGGGAACCGCGTGCGCGGTGTGCTGACCGAAGGCGATCAGGCCTTGCTCAAGGACTGGCTTGGCAAATCGGTTCTTATCCATGGTCGCGCCGTGTTCCGACCAAGCGGCAGCCTGCTGCGTGTCGAGGCTCGGCACATAGAGACGGGTGTTGACGCCCCTGCCGTACTGTCTCGTTTGCCGAAGCCCGCCTTCGGCCTGCGCCCGAGAACCCAAACCGCACTCAGGCCAGTGACGCGAGAAGGGCGGCAGATCAGCGCGTTTGGTGCCACCTTTGGCATTCTCAAGGATGCGCTATCTGC
>JBBQTJ010000068.1:0-13003 GCA_038213315.1 Planctomycetota bacterium | reverse complement strand
ACTCCCGCGGTATGGGAAACCTTCGCCACCCTCTGCCGCCGACGTCATGCCCAGGGCAATGCGGTCTACGATCTGCACCTCGCCGCTCTGGCCATGGCCCACGGGGCGGTGCTGGTCAGCAGCGACACGAGCTTCGCCCACTTCGACGGCTTGGCCTGGCGGGGGCCAGAGTCGCTGACGTTGTGATGGCCGGGGTTGTCGAGTGAACTGAAGGCAAGCGGTTCTGGAGAACTGCGGTCCCAGGGAACAGCCCACGTCATCGCCCTGTTGTTCCCTGGGACCGCGGCCCTCCAGGGCCGGCCTTGTTGCCGATGCAATTCAAAGGCAAGCGGTTCTGGAGAACCGCGGTCCCAGGGAACAGCCCAGGTCATCGCCCTGTTGTCCCCTGGGACCGCGGCCCTCCAGGGCCGGCCTTGTCGTCGAGTAAGCCAGATAGTCCGCACGCAGTTCCTGCGGATCATTACTCTGGCCCATGAGCGGCGCCTGCTCTGCCTTGGCCAGGGGCGGTCCTGTAGGTGGAGGTGGGACCGATGGCAACGGCATGGGGTATGATGACATGCCGGTGTATTGTGGGTCAATTCGTATCTGACTTGGATAGTCGGGCATATGCCCTGCCACTTGGGGACTTTTTTGAAATTCGCTGGCGTGTCCCCTTTGTGACCAGCTTTGTCCGCCCTTTGTGCCGCTTTAAGCTTTAGCAGGAATCGAAATCGCTATAATTGCCGGCGTTAAATTCCTCTTATTTTGGGGGTCACCAACATATATGCCGTAATTGAAGAAGCCCCGTAAACAACCATTTGAAAGTTGTGCGCCACTGTTGACGACCTTAAAGATTCCATTCTTTATTTCCATTTGAATACCATGTAAGTGAAATGACCCACGAATTACCTCAATGCTATGAGGCGCAGCAATTTTAATTTCAACAAAGACATCACGGTGAGCATTTCTAATCACTAGAACCGTTCCCGTTAATGTAATGTCCCACTTGCCAGTTGAAAAAATTAACTCATTGTCCTTTATGGAAATTACCTCAGAATTACCCGCATCTCTAAGGCAAAGAGATAGCAGGAGGCTTTCCTCCCCTGATTTAATTTCGATGATCGGATCATCATCGACGCATAAGGCTATAAAATTATCCGAAAAACAGCCTCTAGGTCTATGACATTCGAGGGTAAAGGTGCCCAGCGAAACATTCAGATCCTCACCCGAGAAATGAAGGGCATAGGGACGACTAGTGTCTCTGATTAGGTTAAAGGGATTGCGATTTGCCTTAATGACTGCACCTAGCGGCAGTAATTTATTGGTTTTCTCGCCATGATGCTGCAGACATAGCAATGTAATATTCTCAGCCTTGTGCTCTCGTACTTCGGACCAAGGTGCCATGTGATCATATTGATATAAAGGTAATCCGCAAATAACACAGCCGAAATGACACCGCTGCCGCACAATTCGCTTGATGGGGTCGGGGATATTGCGTTCTGTTTGAAATATATTGACCATAAGATGTTTACTTTGCCGAAAAAGGTCCCGCCCCGCGCACCGTTGCCGCCAATTCATCCCCCAGACTCTCCACATCTTCAAACTTCACACTGATCTTCGTGCTGACGCCTGGTTCGTTCTGGGTGATGCCGTAGATGGCGTCGGAGCGCTGCATGGTGCGCTTTTTGTGGGTGATGACGATGAATTGGCTGCCGCGTTCGGCGCTGCCGGCGTGGGTGCCGCCGGTGGTGAATTGGCGGAGCATGGTGTTGTAGACGTCGACGTTGGCTTCGTCCAAGGGGGCATCGACTTCATCGAGGATGCAGAAGGGGCTGGGCTTGGTGCGGTAGACGGCGAAGAGCAGGGCGATGGCAGTGAGGGCTTTTTCGCCGCCGGAAAGCTGGGTGATGATCTTGGGATTCTTGCCCGGGGGGCTGGCGATGATTTCCATGCCGGCTTCGAGCATGTCCACGGCTTGGCCGTTCTCGTCGGTTTCTTCCAGCTTCAGGTCGGCGCGGCCGCCACCAAAGAGCATGCGGAAGAGCTCTTGGAAGTTTTTGCGCACTTCCTTGTAGGTGGTCTCGAAGAGGACGCGGCTGGTTTCGTTGAGCTGGGCGATGATCTCGCCCAGCTTGTCGGCGGCGTCGTTGAGGTCGGCGAATTGTTTGTCGAGGAAGGTTTCGCGGGCCTGGACCTCTTCCAGCTCGTCGATGGCGGCGAGGTTGACCGGGCCAAGGCCGGCGAGTTCGGTTTCGACCGTTTCGAGCTGCTTTTTCAGAGCCTCCCAGTCCAGGTCCGGCGGGCGGACGTAGTTGAGGAAGGCCTCGGCCAGGATCACCTGGTAATCGTCGAGGGTGCGCTGGGCGAGGTTTTCGAGGCGCACGCGGGCCTCGTTGGCTTTCAGCTCCAGGCCGCTGCGTTCCTGCTCGATGCGGCGCGTCTCGCTGTTGAGCCGGCGGGCTTCCTGGCGCCGGCCTTCGTGGGCGTCGCGCAACTGGTCGCGCTCTTTGATGATCACGTCCAGGCGTTCGGCCAGGGCGCTGGTCTCGGCGGCGTCGGCGGTGTGGGTGCGCGCGGCCTCGGTCTGGATGCGGCGCAGTTCGGTGCGTTTGAGGTCAAGGCTGTCGAGACGTTCGCGCAGGCGGGCCTGGCGGTCTTCCAGTTCCTGCATCTGCCGCACCAGCAGGTGCACCTGGTTGCGGGCCGCTTCGCGGCGTTCGGCGCTGGTGGCGGCTTCGACGCGCAGGCTGTTCACGGCCTCTTGCGCGCGGTCGCGGGCGGCGGCGCGGCCGTCCAGTTCGTGCTGCATGGCCTCCAGGTCGCCGCCCAGCTTGCGGTCGAGGGCGCCGAACCATTCGCGCTGCCCGGCCAGATCCCGGGCCTCGGCTTCCAGGCGGGACAGCTCGCTGGCGATCTCCTCCAGTTCGGCGCCGAAGGACGAGGTGTTTTCCTGGAGGTGCAGGCGGTCGCGTTCGGCGCCCATCAGGGCGGCCTTGGCCTCGGCCGCCGTGCGGTCGCTGGCGTGGATGGCCCGGCGGGTTTCTTCCGCTTGGCGGCCTAGGGCGTCGGCGCGGGTGCGCGCGGCGTCGCGGCGGCTGGCGGCGGCTTCGCGCTGGGCCTTGGCGCCGGCGACGGTGTCTTCCAGGCGCAAAATCTCGGCCTTGCGGCTGACCACGCCGCCGCCTTCGTGGGCGTTGCTGCGGCCACCGGTCATGGCGCCGCCCGCGGTGATCACCTCGCCGTCGAGGGTGACCATACGGCAGCGCACCCGGTGACGGCGGCGGATGGCGATGCCGTGGTCGAGGGTCTCGACCACCAGGACATTGCCGAGCAGGAACTCGAACACCGGACGTAGGCGCGGCTCAAAGTCGACCAGTCGGCTGGCCACGTCGACCACGCCGCTTTCGCGCATCAGTTGCGGGTCGATGCGCTCGTCGCCGCGGATGTCGTCCAGCGGCAAAAAGGTGGCCCGGCCGCGGCGTTCGCGCTTGAGGAATTCGATGGCGTTTTTGGCCGCTTCCTGCGTCTCGGTGACCAGGTTCTGCGCCTGCTGGCCCAGCGCGACCTCGATGGCGGTGACGTGCTGGTCGCCGACGCGGAAGAGGTCGGCGACCATGCCGATCACGCCGGGGAAGCGGTCCTGCTCTTGCAGGACGTCCTTCACGCCTTTGTAGACGCCTTCGGCGCGGCGCTCCTGCTCTTGCAGCAGCCGCAGAGTGGTGTCGGCGCGGGTCTCATGGTGGCGCAGCTCGGCCAGTTCCTGATCCAGGCGGTTGGCCTCGTTCAGGGCGCCTTCGCGATCGGTGATCAGGGTGTCGAGCGAGCTGTGCGCCTGCACCGCGGCGAACATGGTGGCTTCGACCTGCGCGCGGGCGGTCTGCTCGGCGGCCAGGGCCTGGACGAGCTGGCCGGTCTGCCCACCGGAACGTTCTTCCATGCGGCGACGGCGGTCCTCGGTGGCGCTGCGGGACGAGCCCAGGCGCCCGGTCTCGGCGTCGATGCGCGAAAGCTCGCGCAGGCATTCGATCTTCTTGGCCTTCACGTCCTCGATGCGGCGCACCAGCTGCGACACGTCATCAAGCATGCGGTCGAGCTCGCCGCGCTTGGCGGCCATCTCGCCGGTCATGCCGGTGTCGCCGCCGTCGTCGCGGATGGCGTTGAGGCCTTCCTCGGCGGCGGCGTGTTCCACCGACAAGGTGGCCAGTTTGGCCTCGATATCGGTGAGGCCGGCGCGGTCGTCGGTCTCTTGCTGGTCAAGCTCAGCCAAGCGCGCGGTGGCGTCTTCGCCGCGATGGGCGGCCACGTCGCGGCGGCTTTGCGCGTCCGCGCGCTGCTGTTCAAGCCCGCGCACTTCGGTCTCGATGCCCACCAGGCGGACTTCGGCTTCGGTGATCACGGCTTCGAGCTGGGCCAGGCGGGCGGCGGCTGCGGCCCCGGCGCCTTCAAGCTCGATCAGACGGGCTACGTGGGCGGTGAGCTCGCTGGTGAGCCGGCCGTGTTCCTCGAGCGCGAAGGCCATGCGCAGGTCTTTGGCCTGGCTGGTCAGTTCCCGATAACGAAGCGCCGCCGCGGCCTGGCGCGCGATGGCGCGGGCGCGGCGCTTGACCTCGGCCAAAACCTCGCCGATGCGTTGCACGTCGGTCTGCACCCGCTCCATCTTGCGCAGGGCGATCTTGCGGCGGGCCTTGTATTTCGAGATGCCGGCCGCCTCTTCCAGGATCAGGCGGCGCTCTTTCACATTGGATTCAAGGATGAAGCCGATGCGGCCCTGCTCGATCACCGAATAGGCGCTGGTGCTGCCCATGCCAGTGCCCAGGAAAAGCTCTTTGATGTCCTTCAGCCGGCAGGGCTTGCCATTCAGGAAGTACTGCGAAACACCGTCGCGGAAGAGCCGCCGGGTGATGCCGACCTCGTCGGTGTCGATGCCCATCAGCCCCTGGAGCTGGTCCATCACCAACGTCACTTCGCAGTGGCTCATGCCCTTGCGGCTGGCGCAGCCATTGAAGATGACGTCGGTCATGTCTTGGCCGCGCAAGGCCTTGGCCGACTGCTCGCCGATCACCCATTTGATCGAGTCGACGACGTTGGACTTGCCGCAGCCATTGGGCCCGATGATGGCGGTGATGCCATCCTCGAAATCGAAGGTCATCCGGTCCGCGAAGGACTTGAAGCCGAAGGTTTCGAGGCGCTTGAGACGCATGGAGGGGGACATGCTAGTGCGAAGTGCGGAGTGCGAAGTGCGAAGTGCCGCCCGGACCGGGTGGTGATGTGCCTACTGTAACATGACTCTTGCATCGCACTCCGCACTTCGCACTTCGCACGCCGCACTATAACCCTCCCCCATGCCCGCCCTCCCCGTCTCCACCCTCCCACATTTTGCCGGGCTTGAATTGCCCGCCTATGCCACGACCGGGGCGGCGGGTTTGGATTTGCAGGCGGCGGTGGGCGCGCCGGTGGTGATCCCGCCCGGGGGGCGGAGCTTGATCCCAACCGGGCTGGCGATGGCGGTGCCGGTGGGGTTCGAGGCCCAGGTGCGGCCGCGCTCGGGGCTGGCGCTGAAGCATGGCCTGACCTTGCTCAACAGCCCGGGGACGATCGACAGCGACTATCGCGGCGAAGTGCAGGTCATCCTCGCCAATCTGGGTCAGGCGGCCTTCACCGTCGAACGCGGCATGCGCATCGCGCAGCTGGTGCTGGCGCGGGTCGAGCAGGTGGCTTGGCAGCCGGTCATGGAACTGCCCGCGAGCGGGCGCGGGGTCGGCGGCTTCGGCTCGACCGGGACGCGGAGCTGACGATGGCCTGGCTGTTGCTGGATGCGGGTAATACCACGGTGAAAGCCGGCCTGGCGATCAATGGGCGACTGGCCGAAGGGTCGTTGCGGCTGGCCCCTGAGGCGGCTTCTTTGGACGAGCTCAAGCCCTGGCTGGAGCAGGTCGAGGGCGCGGTGTTGCTGCCCGGGGCCACCGCAACGGCCCAGACCGTGGGCGCTTGGTGGGCCAGCGTCTTCGCTGGGCGACGGCTGCGCATCGTCGGCGACGATCTGCCCCTGCCGGCCGTGGGCCAGTATCCGGGCATGGGCCTGGATCGGGTGGTGGCGGGTCTGGCGGCGGCCTTGGATCAGCCCGCGGTGGTGGTCGATGCGGGCACGGCGACCACCTTTGGCGCCTGGCGTGCGGGGCCGCATTTCGCGGGCGGCTTGATTCTGCCCAGTCAGCGGGCCATGGCCGCGGGCCTGGTGGATCTGGCGCCTGCCCTGCCGCTGGTCGAGGCCCCCGCCGTGCCGCCCCCGGCAGCCGCCTTTCATACTCCGGGGGCCATTGCGGCCGCCCTGGCCATCGGCTGGCCCGCCGCCGTTGCCGCCTGTCAGGAGCGTTTGCGCCATGCCACCGGCATCGATCGGGTGATCCTGACCGGTGGCGATGCCGAGCGCTTGCGCGGTTTCAGCGCCGAGCGCCGGCCCTTTCTGATCTTGGAGGGCCTGGCGCGCTTGGCCGAGTGGTGAGGAACGCCCCGCGCGGTTTTCACGCTCGCCCCTCAACATCCCCCCTCTTCACAAGTATCTTTCCATGAGATGCTTGCCGCCCCGTCCCTCAGTCTTGGAAATGCGCCGGTGAGCCGTCGTACCTTATTATTGCCAAGTGCGTTGCAGATCGGGCGGGGGACCCTGACTGGAGCCGAGGCGCATCATGCCCTGCGGGTCCTGCGCCTGTCGGTCGGGGATGAGGTCGAGCTGGCCGATGGCGCGGGGCACCGGGCGGTCGCGCGCGTGGTCGCGGTGGCGAAGGAACGGATGGACCTGGAGCTGACCGAGGTCACGGCGGTGGCGGACGCTCCGGCGGGTCTGCTGACCGTGGCGGTGGCGGCACCCAAGGGTGATCATCTGTCGGATCTGGTGCGCGGCCTGACCGAGCTGGGCGTGGGCCGTATCGTGCCGCTGATCTGCGCCCGGGGCGAGCGCGTGCCGGCCCAGTTGGACCGGCTTGAACGCATTGCCGCTGAGGCGCTGAAGCAATGCCGGCGGGGCCATCTGCCCGGCATCGGACCCGCGGTCAGCGTGGACGAACTGGTGCGAAGCGGGGCGGTCCTTATGGTCGCCGACCGCGCTGGCCGCGGCAGTCCGCTGGGACGGCCACGGGCACTGACGTTGGTGGTGGGTCCTGAAGGCGGCCTGACCATGGATGAACTGGCGCAGTTGGACGCCGCCGGAGCGCAGCGCGTGCGCCTGGCCTCGTCCATTCTGCGTATCGAAACCGCCGCCGTGGCATTAGCGGCGATCTTTACCGCCGCTTGGGAGAACCTTGACCCGTGACTGACCTCGCCGCACCCCTGCCCGCTTCTGCCCCTGCCCCTGCCCCTACGCCCACGCCAACGCCGCGCAAAGGCCTGACCTTCACCGACGATGGCTGCCGCATCGACGTGCGGGTGGGCGCCCTGTTGGTGGTGGCGGCGGTCTTTCTGTGGCTGTGGTTGGGTTCGACCATGTCCAGCCGCGTCTATCTGGTCGGTCTGCCCTTCCTGCTGTGGGGCGTGCCGTGGCAGGCGATCCAGGCCCGCACCTTGGGCCGGCCCGGTTTCCCATGGAAGGTCGGTCTGGCCTTCACCATGCTGGGCGCGGCGATGTCTTATGATCTGCGCTATCGCGAGCTTCCCGGCGGGCCGGTGAAAATGCAGGAGGTCGGCCCGCTGCTGCTGGTCGCCGGAGTTTGGATCATGGCGTGGTGGCCGGTGGCCTTCTTCGCCCGCCGCAAGGACGGCGCATGACCCCTGATCAACGCAGCCTGGCGGTGTGGGGCGGCAGCTTGGCTGCGGTGCTGGTGGTGGGGTGGGGCGTGTTGTCCTGGCGGGGCGGCGCCCTGGAAGATTCTGCCAGCCAGGCCAAGAGCCTGCACGGTCGCTACACCACGCTGTTCCGTCCGGGTACGACCGATGGTAAACCCGAAGCCGAGGCGCTTAGCGACCTGGAGCGGCTGGCCCGGGCCCAGGAAGAATCACAGCGACGCATCGAAAACGTCTGCGTCCCCGACCTACCCAAGCATTACCGCACCACCGACCTGATCAGCGGCAATGCCCAGGTGGTCGCCGATCACGATGCGATCATCAAGCGTGGCGAACGGCAGAAGGTGCCCCTGCCCAGCAGCCTGCCCCTGGATGGCGGCCTGGACAAGGATGAGGCGGTGCGCACCCGTCAGCTGGCGATGTTGTATATGTATCGCGCCGCCATTGACCGCTGCCTGGAAGCCAATGTGACCCGCATCACTGCGGTCACCCTGGGCACCGACCCCGGCACCGACGCGACGGGCACCTATGCCATGCTGCCGTGCACGCTGGAGCTGGAATGCACCTACGAAGCGTCGCAGCGCCTGGCTGAGAGCTTCCTTGAGGCCCATCAGGGCATCGGACTGGGGCTACGCAGCATCGAAGCTGAACAGCGCAAGGATGGCACCCAGCGACTCAAGCTGACGGTCAGCCTGTTGACCGTGAATAATCCGGCCTGGGGCCTGAAGCCCATGGCTGTGCCGGGTGGAGGGGCGGTGCCAGGAGCGGCCCCGACAGCGCCCGCTGCGGCCCCACGTCCGGGTGGCCGCCTTGGCCGTCTAGGAGGGACCTGACATGAAGGCGACCCCACACTTGATCATCGCCGCCATCGCGGTGCTGATCGCCCTTAGCCTGACCGTCGGGGTGCTGGTCGGCAATGCCGGCAGCCTGGCGGTGCCCACCACGGCCCTGCGCCTGCCAGTGCCCGGCAGCAACGTGGTCCTGCCCCCCGAGCGGGTGCTGGACCCCTTGATCGAAAGCTTGGCGATGTCGCCGAATCGCAATCCCTTCACCCTCGCCGAGCGGTCCAGCACCGTCAATCTGCCGGTGAATCTTCCTCCGGCCCCTCAGTTGGACCTGCCCCTGCCTACGGCCCTGCCCCTGGTGGAGCGATGATCATGCGCTTGCTGCCCATCGCCGGACTGCTGTTGGTGGCCCTGGCGGGCCATGCCGAGGACGAACGCACCCCCCTGGCCATCCGCGACTACGACACCGTGGTGCCGACCCGGGGCGATCCGATTCAGGGCACCATCACCGAACGTGATCACACCGGCGTCCGCATCGTGCCCCTGGGGCGCAGTGGCAAGGGCCTGTGGTTCGCCCTGGCCGACGTGGCGTCAGTCGAAGACCGCCAAGACGCCGCCATCGCCGTGGCCCGACGCGGTGGCGAGGCGATGGCCGCCAATGATCTGAGCGACGTGCTGCGGGCGGTGCGTTGGGGCATCGACCATTCCGCCACCGCGCCGGCCCTGGCCCTGGCGCAGCAGGCCCTGACCAAAGAGGCCACGGCCGAGATTGGCGTGCTGCTGCTACCCCTGTTGTGGGAAGCCAAGGACACCAATGGCGTGATCGATGCGGCCAAGCGCATCCTCGCCCTCGACAGCCGCTGGGAGGCGGGCTACGAACACTTGGCCAAAGCCTATGCGGCCCAGGGCCGTCAGGTCGAACTGGACTTGCTGGTGAAGACTTGGCTGGAGCGCATGCCCACCTCGCTGAAGGCCAATCAGCTGGCAGCGGTCGCCGCCGAGCAGGCGGGCGATCTGCGCGTCGCACAAGAGGCCTACCGCAAATGCTGGGACCTCCACCAGGACTATCGTTCCGGCGTCGACTATGCCCGATTGGCCTTACGCCGCGGTGATCGGGCTAATGCCTTGAAAGCAACGGACGCCTTGCTGGCCTTGGACAAGTTTCCGGCGGAATGCCGCGCCATCGCCGGCTCTGCCCAGGCCCAGGCGGGCGACGATGCCGCCGCCCGGCCGCTGTTGGAACAGGCGCTCAAGGGCGAGTTGTCGCCGGAATTGAAGATCTGGGCTGATTACAATCTGGGTCTGGTTGAATTCCGCGCCGGCAATGTTGACGAAGCCAAGGCCCGGTGGGGCCAGATCGATCATCCCGTGGCCAAGACCGCCCTGGCCCTGGCCGAACGTCGCCGCATCGAGTTCGAGGTCCCCGATGCCCTGCGCCCCGTGGTGGCCGAAGCCAACGCCGCCCTGGATCTGATGCGCAAGCAGCTGAGTAGCGCGGCCGTGGCGGCGGTGGACCCCAAGCTGGGCAAGCGACAGCAGTTTCTCGCCCTGGTGGCGGCCCTGCTCAAAAATCCGAGCGACGAGCATGTGCGCGCCTTGGGCACCTGGCCCGGGGTCGAATCCTTGCGCTGGCAGGCCTTCGGCCACCTCTTGGGCAATCGCGCAGAACCGGCCGAGCAGGCCCTGGCCCAACTGCCCGCCGAGGATGGCTGGGCGGCGGTGGCCCGGGTCTATGTGGCGGAACTGCGCAAGGAGCGGGTCAAAGCCTATGAGCTGTACCGCAAAGCCCTCGATAGCAGCAATCCACCGGCGGACTATCTGGCCCAGCTCAAGGCGGTCTATGCCGCCGTCGGCGATGATCTGATGACCGAGGATTTCAGCTGGGGCGATAAAGAGGTACTGAACAGCGGCTGGCAATCATCCACGCCGGGCACCGGCATCGTGGTGCATCCCCGGGCTGGTTTCCTGGTGCTTGAAGGCACGCAAAGTGCCGGCGATGTGCCCGAGTCGCGGGCCTGGCAGCTGGTCAGCGGCGAGCGCCTGCGCCAGGTGAAGGCGGTGCTGGATTTCGCCGGCATGGCCTCGGCTGACGGCGGTCTTGAGATCCTTGATGAGTTGGGTCAAAACGGGCTGGCGCTTGGTCTGGCGCGGGACAATCACCTCCAAGTGCGGCTGTGCACCGCGGGGGCCTGGTCCGTGTGGGAGCAGCTGCCAGTGCAGGTGCAGGGCCGCCAGGTGACCTTGACCATCGACCATGATCGCGGCCGCCTGACGGTGGTGCACGGCGACGGACCCAGCATCGAACGTCATGTCACCAAGGCTGAATTGGGCGTGAAGCCGGGCATGCTGCGCCTCAGCGTGTTCGGCGCCGCTGCTCCGGGTACCGCGTGGCGACTGGCGGTGGACCAGATGTCCGTCCAGTTGCGTTCGCGGACCAAGCCGAAGTGAGCGCCAGTGAGGGCGGCCCTTCGGTCGGATTCGACGAGCCACGTTGGCGTCCACTAGAAAACGCAGATGAACAGGAGAGCCAAAGATGCCAGAGGTGGAGGCAGGGATTTATGGCTCGCGGGGAGACTCACCAAGCAGTGCTACTGCCGTTGTTGCACAAACCCTTTCCGACTCAGGTCACTCAGGTGCTCAGGGTGAATCCCATCGCCGGCCTTGGGCTGAGCCGACGTCTCCTCGCCCTGCTGCTGCTGGCCGGGGCGCTGGTCGCGGCCGATGGTTGGGACTGGCTGCCGGTGGTGGTGCGCGATGGCGATGCGGTGTGGCTCAGCCTGCGACCCAAGGACGGTACCGCAGGCTGGAGCGCGCAGAGCAGTGGCCGGGTCCTGCCCCTGACTGCCAGCGGCGGGGCCCTGACCCTGGTGGCCTCGACCGGTGACCTGGGTGCCGGCGTCGACCTGGCCGGCGCGGGCCGCCAGCACCACGTGCGCTTGGTTCTGCCCGGGGCGGCGAAGGGCTTGCGGGTAGACGCGGATGGCCGCCTGCGCCTGGGCGACGACCTGGCCGTGCTGCGCTGCCCGGCGGTCGAGGACCAGCAGGACCGCCGCTGGCTGCTGCTGCGCCATGCGTCTGCGCCCACGCCGTTGGCGGTGCGTTGCGGCCGTCACCTGTTCGTGCCCACGCCCCTGCCCGGGCATGCGGCCTTGCCCGACCTCGCCATCGCGGCCCAAGCCTTGGACGTGTCCGGACAAGAGGTGCTGGTTGAGGTGCCCGCCGACCTGCGCGCCGCGTGGCGTCATCGTGATCGGCGGCTGGCCCTGGGCTGGATCGTCTCGGACCTGCTCAGCCGCGGCGCCCGGGTGGTGGTACTGGTACTGCCAGTGGCGCCCACCGCCGACGCGGACCTGGTGGCCCCACTGGCCGCCGAGACCCGCACCGTGGCCGAGCTCTGGCATTGCGCCGTCATCGACCTGCCGACCTTGTCCGAGCACCACTGGTGGGAGGTGGCCCCGGGCACCCTGGGTCCCGGGCTGAATGCCGCTGGCCAGGCCGAGCGCGACCGCTTGTTGGCGCCTTGGCTGCGGGAGTGACGTCGCCTGTTGGGTGAGCCTTGAAATCGCAGTCGGATTCACACGAAGGACCAGAGGAATCAGAGGTGGAAAAGACTTGGGCAAGGAACGAGAGTCACCCTCCGGGTAAGTGCAGCTCTCGGCGCAACACTACGCGCAAACCCTTTCCCTCTCAGGTCACTCTGGTGCGTCAGGCCAAGCCTGACCGACCTTGTCGATTGAAAGGATCGACCATGTAACTGCCTGTGAACAGGTAGCTGACCTGGCGTCGTGAACGGATAACCGTCACGGCGGAGCCTGGGAAGGCGCACGATGCGAGCCGTAATGCGTAAGCGTGAACCGGTTCCGGCCCCGATATGAAGAACGGGATCGGCCAGCTTTCCAGAGAGGGTGAAGCCAGCATGGATGACGAAGCCACAGGCATGTGCAGTCGTCCAGTCCCCCGGGGTGCTAGCGGGCGGCGCGTATCGAGAGGACGGTCGAGGAACCTGAGAGATCCGCCGCACCGGGGTTGTGCCCCGAGATGAAGCTGGGAATACAGACATAACCAGCTGGGTCGTGCGATCAGACGTTGGAGGGGGTCGTAGGAGCGACGAAGCCGGGCAATGCCGGTGGAGCGAAGGACCCCTGCCATGTGGATGTGCCCCGAACAGAGCGGAGAGCTGATTGCAGAAGACTGCCACGACAGGAGACGCGGACGATCAACCGGTGTGGTCTTCGACCAATGCCGGCGGCTTGCCGTTGAGACTCTTCGAGCTGCAAGGGAAGCTGTATCGGAAGGCGAAGGCGGAGCCGGGCTTCAGGTTCTATTCGTTGTTTGGTCAGATGCTGCGGCGCGATGTGTTGATGGCGGCCTGGGGCCGGGTGGCCCGTAACAACGGCTGCCCTGGTGTGGACGGGGTCACGATCGCCAGGATCGTGGACCGACCAGGGGGTGTGGCAGACGTG
>JBBQTJ010000067.1:0-13043 GCA_038213315.1 Planctomycetota bacterium | reverse complement strand
TCTCCCATGAAACTCCTCATCCAAAACGCCCGCCTCGCCACTGAAAAATCACCCGTCCTCGCGGTGGCGGATGTGCTCATCGCCGAGGGCCGCATCCAGCAACTCGGTGAAGATCTAACTGCTCCGGCGGACGCCCGCGTCATCGACGCCCGCGGCCGCATTCTCATGCCCGGCATGTTCGATGCCCACGTGCATTTCCGCGAACCCGGGTTTGAAACCAAGGAAACCATTGCCACCGGCACGGAGGCCGCCATCAACGGCGGCGTCACCGGCGTGGTCATGATGCCCAACACCAACCCCGCGCTCGATAACCCGGCGGTCGTCGCCGCCGTGCTCGAGTCCGCCCGCCGCCACGCGCGCATCCCGGTGTTCACCTCCGGCTGCGTCACCAAAGGCCGCGAGGGCAAGGAACTGGCCGCCATCGACGGAATGCGCGCGTTGGGAGTTAGAATGCTCACCGACGACGGCGATACCACGGCGGATCCGGCGGTATTGTTCCGCGCCATGCAGTATGCCACCGAGTTCGGCATGTTTTTCGCCAGCCACTGCGAGGTGCCGGAATTGGCCGGACCCCGGGCGCTCAACGAAGGGTTGGCCAGTTACCGGCTCGGGATCAAAGGCTCACCGGCGTGTGCCGAGGAAATCATCATCGACCGGGACATCCGGCTCGCCCATGCCACCGGGGCGCACATTCACATCCAACATGTCTCCAGCGCGCTCGGCATGGAAACCATCCGCTGGTGGAAGAACCGTGGCGACGTTAGAGTCACCGCCGAGGTCGCGCCGCATCACCTGTTGTTCACCGAGGAAGACATCGGCGACTACGACACCCACTACAAGATGAACCCGCCGTTGCGCACCAAGGCGGACAACGAGGCCCTGCTGCAAGGACTCCTCGACGGCGTGTTCGATCTGATCGCCACCGACCATGCGCCGCACACGCCGTTTGAAAAATCGCAGGATTTTGTCAGCGCGCCCAATGGCATCACCGGGTTGGACACGGCGGTGGTGTCGCTCTATCATCATTTCATTGCCACCGGCAAATTCGGCTGGGATCTGCTCATCAAGCGCTACTCCGCGGAGCCGCGGCGCTTGATGGGGTTGCCGGCGGTGGCGTTCGCTGCCGGCGAGCCTGCCAATCTGATACTGTTCGACCCGGACGCGGAAACGACGTTTACTGCGGACTTCATGCAATCGAAATCCCGCAACACGCCGTTTTTCAATCAAACCCTCCGCGGCCGGGTGGAGCTGGTGCTGCTCGGCGACGAGCTGCTGTTGTGTCGGGATCCGGCGTAGGCAAGGGTGGTCCGGCACCGCCGGGGCCGCAAGCCAAAGGGTAGGCAACGGGATGAGCAAGAATGAAGTACAGCGCTGCCCTTGCCTACCGTCGTTGGCTTTCCTTTGGCTGCCGCTCTCGGCGAGAGCGGCCCACCTGCGAAGAGCGGCCCACCTGCGAAGAGCGGCCCACCCCGCTACTTCATCCCGGGGCAACACGTGGAATGTCATATCAGCTTGATGGCCTCCGCGAGAAACTGATATTCCGCCGCGCAATTGTGCAAATGGGCCGAAACGCGGAAACAGCGGAGATCGCCGATGGTCACTACCGGCACCTCAATCTGAAATTCATCTACCAAGCGGATGTATTCCGGTGCCACGCGGCCGGTGAAGCGCACGGCTTGGAACCGCGGCGGCAGCGGAATGGTGGCCATGCTGCCTAACATGTCTGCGGGGCAGGGTGGCGCCACCTCCAGCGCGTCGCACAGGAGGCGGCGGGCTTCCACGGCGAGCAGATGATTGTGCTGGCGCACCGCGGGCCAGCCGCCGGGCAGCAAATCGCCCACCCAGCGAATGACTTCCGCCAGGCAGAACCAGGCGGTGGGATCGTAGGTTCCCGCCCAGTCAAACCGATCCTGAAACGCCGTGAACCCGTCGCGCGGAGTGTTGTTGCCATGGCTGATGACCGCCGGTTGGAGCCCGGCCTGGCAGTCCTCGCGGGCCCACAGAAACGCACAGCCTTTGGGAGCACACACCCATTTGTGCAGGTTCCCGCAATACCACCCCGGCCGCAGCTCGCCGAGCTCGAGCGGCAGCATCCCCGGCGCGTGGGCACCATCCACCAGCACGCCAATCTCACGAGCTTCGAGGGCTCGAATAATTTCCTTAATCGGCAGCACCAGCGCGCTGCCGCTGGTGACATGATCGATCATCGCATACCGGGTGCGGGGAGTCACCGCTTCCAGAATGGCCTCGAGCGCGGCGTCGGAGTCGCGGAGCGGAAAGGGAATCTCGGCGACCACCACCCGCGCGCCGGCCGCGTTCGCGGTTGCCACGAGGACATTCCGGCAGGCGTTGTAGTCGAGGTTGGTGGTTAGGATCTCGTCGCCCGGACGGAGCGGCCATGACCGGACCACGGCATTGACGGCGGCGGTGGCGTTGGTGACCGGCACCAGGTCGCGGGGATTAGCGCCGATGAATTCCGCCAGAGCCTGGCGGTTCGGTTGCAGGCGGGCTTCGTAGTGACGCCAGAGGAATTGCACCGGCGAGGCCTCCATCGTTTTGCGCAAGGCGGCCTGCAACTCGAGAATCGGCGTCGGACAGGCCCCGAACGAACCGTGGTTGAGAAAAACCAAGTTCGGATCGAGCCCCCAATGGCGGCGCAAGGGAGCAGGTGCCGGACGGGCAGGATGGGCGGGTGGCGTCACGGCCGAAACATGTCACGCAACCGGCATCTGGCGAGGAGAAAATGGCAACCGGGGTTGGGGCTTCCAGCCGCATCTTCCAGATTGTAGATCGTGGATCGTCGATAGCAGATGCGCTGCGACTGTACAGTATCCACCAACCACTATCCACTATCCACTATCCACCATCCACCATCCACCATCCACCATCCACCATCCACCATCCACCATCCACCATCCACCATCCACCATCCACTAGTTACGAACGCTCAAGGTTTTTCGGCGAAGTCATCGTAGATGACCTCACAGAGCGTGGATTTGGCCACCGCCACCGGCGTCACCATGATGCGATCCAAGGGTAGAGCACCACCTTCGATGCTTCTGATGACCTGTTCGGCGGGCTGCCAGTTCAGGTCTCCTAATGCCACCGGCGCCGCGATTTCCTGGCGCGTGGCCAGCAGGAAGGATTTATAGATCAGTTCGGAACAGTAGATCTTCTCATCATCCATGGCGTAGTGGATGTCATAGGGCTTGCCGAGCATGGTCTTGGCCTGGGCGATCATTGCAGGGATCACCGACGCGTCCTTCAGGCGGGTGACGGCGATCTTGCCGTCACGGCCACGGGCTTGCCATTCCTTGAAATCAGTGAACTGCACCGGCCCGATGGCTTCGATGACCTTGAGGGAGCCACCATCCACCACCACGATGCCGCAATGCGACCAGGGTGACGTGGTAGCGGCTTCAATCGCATCGATCAAGGCGGCATGGGGCAAGGACTGGAAGACGAAGTCACCATTGTTCACATCCAGCGCCGCGAGCCGGGCGGCGCACAGGATCACCAGAAGCCCTGCCACGGGCCAGCGACCACTACCTGCGGGCATGGCTCAGGCGCCGGGTCGTAACCTTGGTCGGCGTCGACCTGCTGCTGAGCAGGCCGGGTTTACTGCCGCGGCGGAGCGTGCCGGTGGTGCGACCGCCGGTGGTGCGGCCGCGCACACCGTAGCGGCGGGTCGATGGCGCCTGCCGGAGCAGGCCGAGGTAGATGAGCGTACCGATGATGCCCAGGATCACGATGAGGATGATGCCGAGGGTGCGGTTCGAATCGCTCAGGCGTCGATTATTGATGCAATGGATGAGGGACCAGAGCCACAGGCCTATGACGGCGAGAACCAGCAGACCGAAAATGATGAGGATGGCATTCATAAACGGGTCCTTCCCGCCATGAGGCCACGCTGATCGTTCGACCGTGGCTCAGCGTGGTTGGCGGGGACATTGCCAAGCCGGCGAAGCATGGCAATGGTTGTCCTGTGGTTCTTAAGGCCCCATCAACATCGTAGTGGAGCTTGCTACTCATTGGCACCAAAGTGCCCAACGTCGTCACGCAATTCCGCACAGCGCGAGCCCGCTCTACTTCACGCCAATATACCGGTAGTAAGGCGCGCGCAGTCCGGGCAGAAAAGGCACCGGTCCGCTGGTTTCGACCAATGACTGGCAGCGGGTGTGGACGAGGAGCCACTCCACATGGGCGTGGTTGAGATTGACGCCGTCATGGGCGAACCAGCGCTGCCAGCCGCGACGGGCCAGCCAGGATTGGCGTCGCCGCCCGAGCGCCGGCGCATCGGCGGCGATGGTGAAATCGACCACCGCCAAGCGGCCGCCGGGGCGCAGCATCGCCAGGGCATTGGTCAGGGCAGCGCGCCAGTCGGGGATCATGGTCAGGCTATAGCTGCACAGCACCACGTCCGCCGGCAGGGCAGGTTGCCAGGTGCACGCATCGGCGCGATGGGTGCGAACATTGGTCCAGCCCTGGGCTTTGGCGCGACGGTCCGCGACTTCGAGCAGGGGTCCGCAGAGGTCGACCACGTCGACCGCTGTCATCTCGGCCAGGCGTGGGCCGATGAACTCCACATTGCGGCCGGTGCCGCCACCCAAGTCCACCAAACGTTCGCCCGGCGCTAGGGGCAGGTCGGCCAGCAGTTCGCTGCGGCCATGCAGCAGCCGTTCACGAAAACGGTCGTAGTGGTCGGCTTGGCCGGCGTAGAAGCTTTCGAGTTGGTCCTGATGCGTGCCGCCCCGGCGCCGTCCCCGGGCGAGTTGCCAGAGGATATGCAGGTCGGCACTGATGGTCACGCCGCCACCAGGTCGGCGATGTGAAAGCTGGCGTAGGTGCCGACCCGGTCCTGCGGATGCAGCAAGGCCGCCAGGGTCCGGTCATAGCGCAGCAAGTCGCCCAGGTGGCGGCTAGGGCCACCGCGGTTGATCACCATCCGGTCCAGGAACTGGGGGGCGGGGGCCGCGCTGCGGAAGAGGATGCGGGTCAGCGGAGCGGCCCGATCAATGATGGCGTGCCATTCTTCGCTGAGCAGGTCGGGATGCTGGGAGCCCATCCAGTCCATGTGGTCAAGCAAAACGAAGCGGCTGATGCGCGAGGTGCCGCCTTTCAAGAAGTCGGTCAAGGTGCCAGTATAGGGCTCGATGCGATCAACCAAACCGCCCTTCAGACGCGAAAAACCATCGATGGTCAGGTAGCGCGGGCAGCAGTCGGGCGTGTAATGTCCCCGCAGGTAGACCTGCCAAAAGTAATTATTGGCGATAGGCAGGTCGTGGAAGACGCCGCGCATGGCGCTGCGGATGAAGCCGGCCACGCCGTCCGGGTGGCTGTCCTGCACGGCTTGGCGCTGGGGCGCGGGCACGCCCAACAGGCTCATGGTAAGGCGGCGGGACAGGGCCCAGTTCATGCCGCGGGTGAACAGCCGCGGCTCGACCTCGGTGAGGTAGATGGCCTGTTGAAATTGCAGGTCAGGCGCTGCCATCAAGGCGTCGAGCGCACCGCGCAGCTTGGGGCGATGCCGCAACCAGGCGTGGAAGGTGCGGGCCACCAGCCCGGACAGACCGTAGAAGTAGAAGCTGGGGCGCTTGCCCTTGGGCGAGAGCCAATGCTGATGGCCATCCCACCACTGCTGGGCGAAGGGGGATAGCTCTGGGCGCAGGTGGGTGCGGTACAGGTCTTCGAAGTGCTGATGACGCCCCTGGCCGAAGCAGGCGAAGAAGTCGTCGTAATCGAGGGTGCGGATGCCGGCGAGTTTCATTTCGAGCAGGGCGGTTTGCCGCGGATTGGCGTCGACGGCGTGGATGCGGGCCGGCGCATCCAGGCAGTAATCGAGCGCATTGCAGCCCGCGCTGGTGATCATCGCCACCGTGTCGGTGGGCGTCAGCGCCAAAGCCACCCGGTCGAGGGCCGGGTCCTCCCAGCACTGGTTGTAGACCAGGCTGCGATCGTAAACGGTGGAAAAGATTTTCTGGTGGAGGCGATCGGTGAGGGTCACCGTAACAACCATCCGCGTCTTCATGAAGCCTACGTGAAGGATTGGTAAATTCCTCCACGTGGGCTACTTCAGCCGCTGATCGGGGGCTCCACCTGGTCGGGGGCGACGTCGGTGGTCAGCATTTCTGGCTCAGCTGACTGCACCTCGACGAAGACTTCATCCACGGGATCAGCCGACTCTTCGAGGATGACCTCATCCACGGGATCAGCCAACACCACCACCGGTGGGGCGGCTGCGATCATATCGATGATCTCGGGCGCGGCATCGTTGACCGGGACCTCGGGCAGGGGGTTTTTGCGGGGGCGGCCGCGCCGCTTGGCGCCCGGCTGGGGTGCAGCAACGGTCTCAGGCAACGGATGCTTGCGGGGGCGGCCGCGCCGCTTGGCGCCCGGCTGGGGCGTGACGGTCTCAGGCAGCGGATGCTTGCGGGGACGGCCGCGCGGTTTGGCGCCCGGCTGGGGCGTGACGGTCTCAGGCAGCGGATGCTTACGGGGACGGCCGCGCGGTTTGGCGCCCGGCTGGGGTGCGGTCGCGGCTTTGCTTTGGCGGGCTGGTTTTACGGTGGTTTGGCCGGGATCCGCTGCAGTGCCGCGCAGCAGCAGGGCCGTGACCTCCTGGGCATTGGCTTGCGCCGAGGCCAGGTCGGTGCCATAGGCGAGCAGACCGGGCATGCCCGGTACAGGGATGATGACGAAGCGGCCCAGGGAATGGACATCGGTGCGGGTGCGTGGCATGGGCGGCGTTGTAGGAGGTCCTGGGCTGGCCGGAAGCCCTCTTGCCGGTTTTGCCCGGCCATCCGCCGCGGACAGGGCGGCATCAGCCCTGTGCGTTGGCTGTTGGATGGTCGCAGCTTGGCCTATTTGGCGTCGGTCTGGTCGCCCTCATGAGTTACCGGCCTGCGCGGAACGCGCTTGAGGATGCGCCGGAAGGCCGGCACGTCGGCCTGCGCGGCGCGCTTGCTCAGCAGTGCTTCGGTGTCCAGCGAGGCCAGCTTCTCGGCAATGGCGGTCACGAAGAACTGGTTGAGCGAGGTGTGCTCGTCCGCAGCCAAGTGCCGGGCGCGGGACATGAGGGAATCGGGGACTCGCAGGGCGTATTGGCTCATGGTGAGGTCCTCCGGGCGAGGTAGTCCTTGGGGTAGATGACGTCGAGCGAGAAGGCGGTGGCAGCGGGCAGGAAGTCAGACTGATTGAAGGTGACGATAGCCTGGGCCCCAGCATGCGCAGCGGTTTCGAGCACCATTTCATCCTGGGGGTCGCGCAGTTGCGGCCGCCAGAGGAAGTGCAACTTGGCGCGGCTGGACTTGGCCGCCAGGACGTCGAGCACGGTGTCCACCTCCTGCACGGTGCGGTTCATGGCCCGCCGCATCGCTGGCCGCTTGAGCACATCTTCGTATTCAAGAAAGAGCGGCACAGAGATCACAAAGTCTACGGAACCGGCAGCGATCAGTTCGAGGAGGCGGAACGAGGCCCCCGTTCTGGAGCGCAAGCCGGCAACCACGACATTGGTGTCGATCACCACCTTCATATCGCCCATGATATGATCAATGTGGGACGGTACAGCGGCAGCCTGCCAAACGTGCAGGCGCAGGTGGACCGCGATGCTGTGCCGGAATTGGCACGGGTTCAGGTGCCGGGTACCTGGCACCCTTCCGCTGGCCGGAAGCCCTCTTGCCGGTTGCCCGGCTAGCCGCCGATGGCTAGAACATACCCATGCCCGTCGACGCCATCAGTCCTGTGAGCCGCGGCACCAACATTCGCCAGACCTCGCCTCGTTGGACTGAGCAGCCCGAGCCGGCGGCCGGGACGACCACGGACGCTGACCAGGCGAAGCTGAAGCGCGCTCAGGCCCAGGCCGGTGCAAAACTGCGCGCGACCCTGAACCCTGATCAGCAACGGGTCGTTGCCCAATTGCAGAATCGCGATGCCGAGGTGCGTGCTCACGAAGCCGCCCATCAGGCCGTCGGCGGGGCCTTGGCCGGTGGGGCCAGTTTCAGCTACCAGACGGGTCCCGATGGTCGTCGCTATGCCATTGGCGGCGAAGTGCCGGTGAATCTCTCCTCGGGCCGCACCCCGCAGGAGACCATCCAGCGCATGCAGCAGGTGAAGGCTGCGGCCTTGGCCCCGGCCAATCCCAGCAGCGCGGACCTGGCCATTGCTGCCGCCGCCAGCCAGATGGCCGCCCAGGCTCAAACCGAGATGAGCCGCCTGGCCGGCGAGCAACGCGCCAGCGAGCAGGAGCAACGCACGTCCCAGGCCGAGCGCAGTGGCCAGGATCGGCCCACCGCCCAGCAGGCCAAAGCCACCGCTGCGTATCGTGCGGCCTCTGCCGTAGAATCGTCAGCGGGCGTGAATACCAGCGCCTGAATTTGCGCCTGGTCCGCGACCGTTGTTTCTTCGGCTCCCCGTCCATTCTGCCTGCGATGAGCGTCCGCCCCAGTTCTCGGCAGCTTGGCGTGCTTCTGGTGTTGGGCTTCGCTTCGGGCTTGCCGGCGACGGTGCTGGGGGATCCGCTCAAACTCAGCCTGCAGGCGGCGGGCGTCGAGCCGGCCACCTTGGTGCGGCTGGCGGCGGTGGTCAGTCTGGTGATGGGCTTGAAAGTGCTGTGGGCACCGCTGGTAGATGGGGTGACTCTGCCCCTTGGCCGTCGCCGGGGCTGGATGCTGCTGATGCAATTGGGCCTGCTGGTGGCCATCGCCGCCCTCGGCCAGATCGCTGCGGTCGGCCCGCTGCTGTGGGCGGCCGTGGTGCTGATCGCGGTGTTGTCCGCCACCCAGGACGTGGCTGTCAATGCGTTCACCTGCGAGGCCTGCGATGATCGTTGGCGTCCCTTGGGTGCCGGCCTGTCGGTGTGGGGCTATCGCGCTGCAATACTAGTTGCGGGCACCGGCGGCTTGTTGGTGGCCCAGCACTGGGGTTGGCCGCTGGCCTTCGTGGCGTTGGCCCTGGCCATGGTGCCCTGCGCCCTGGCCAGCGTCCTGGCCAGCGAACCGCCCGCGCCGGCACCGGCGACGTGGCGCGACACCATCGTCGCGCCGCTGCGCGCCCTGTGGCTGGGCCATGGTCCGCGGCTGCTGCTCATCGCGGTGTTCATCCTGCTTTTCCGCCTGCCTGACCAGATCGGCAACAGTTTGGCCGCACCCTTCCTCAAGAGTCAGGGCTATGATCTGGCCGCCCTGGCCCTGTGGCGCAACGGGCTGGGCCTAGCCGGCACCGCCGTGGGCGTGCTCGCGGGTGGCTTCATGGCGGTGCGCCTGGGCCATGTGCCGACCCTGGTGGTGGCGGGCGTTTTGGCCGCGCTCAGCAACGGCGCCTACCTGTTGATGGCTGCCGGTTATCTGCCCGGCATCCCCGGTCTCGCCACCTTGACCTTAGTGGAAACTGCCTGCGGAGGGATGGCTGGGGCCGCCTTTGTCGCCTACCTGATGTCCTTCTGCACGGCTGGCTTGGCCGGCACGCAGTACGCGCTGCTCACCAGCATCATGGCCCTGGGGGGCAGCCTCATCGCCCCCTTCGGTCGCCTGCCGGCGTCAAGCTGGGGCTATGAAGGGTTCTTCCTCGCCAGCGTAGTGGCGGCCGTGCCAGGGCTGATGCTGGTGCCCTGGCTCACCCGCCGGGTCACGGCGGAGACGGCAGGATCGGATTCAGCGCCTGGGCCAGCAGGGCGTCCTGATAGTCGAGGGTGAACGCGTCGCGGCCCTGGTCAGCGTGATCCAGCCACAGCACCACGTGACCACTAGCCATCAGGACACTGCCGTCACGGCACGCGGCGATGGCGGTGGGAAGGGCGATGGGGGCCGCCATACCGCGCCAGGTGACGCCGCCGTCGGTTGAGCGCATGGCTCCGGCCAGGGGTCCGACGGCCAGCATGGCATTGTCATTCGGGTTGGTGCACCAGGCAACGAAGGGCCCCAAGCCATCCTCAGCGCACATCCGGGGATCGATGGGCAGTGCGGTGACCGGCAGGCCGCGGCCATCCACACTGAGCAGCAGCGCACCCTGACGAACCGGGATGCGCAGGCCCAGGGCCGTGCGCAATACCGTTGGAGCGATGCTGCCAGCGGGCAGGTCGTTGGTGATGTGCGTCCAGGTCTGCCCCAGATCCAAGGACGCGCGCAACCCCGCGTTATTCTGCGTACCGGCCAGCAGCAGCAGGTGGCCATCGGGTAGCGGGACCAGGCCGCGCCAGCCTTGGAAGAAGGCGGTCATCGTGCTAAAGGTCCGCCCATTGCGCGAGGTTTGGACGAGGTGGCCGTTCACCCCAGCGAAGGCCACGCGCCGGACGATGACCATGGAGTTGTCTGCGTTGAGGGCGCAGGTGACGATGTCATCGTGGCTCGTGGCGCTCAGCCGCTCAGGAAATTCCCGCCAGCCGCCCGCCCCAGATACCAGCACGCCACTCGCTTGCCCGCGACAGGGCAGAAAGAGTGCCTGTCCGTCAGCACTGAACTGCCCCTGGGCCGCATATTGCGGATTCCAGTCCGGCGTCGGCCGCCACCAGGGCCTCCAGGTGCGGCCGCGATCGGCAGTGGCGAACACCACGCCAGCCCTGGTCCACGCCAGGCATGTGGCACTGAGTGGCAGCGCCGTGAGGCCGACCACGTCACTGCCCAGGTCAGGCGACCAACGCGCTGCGGCCTGGGCTGCGGTCAGGGCTTGCTGCACGGCCACGGCCACGCGGGGCGTGGAGAAGGTGCGCGACAGGGGCTGCGCGGTGGTCGGTGGTGGCGTCGGTTCTGGCCAAGGCGCCACGACCTCGGCCTGGACAGGGAGCGTCGCTGGCGTCGTCGCCACTTCGGCAGCGGCTGGCGGTTGGATCGCGACTGGTGCGGCGACCGATCCGACGCGTCGGGCCTGCAGCATGGCGAGATGGGCAGCCACGGCGGCATCAAAGCGGCGTTGTAAATCGCCGCGCTCGCCACTGGTCGGCGCCTGCGACCGGCCGCGTTCCAGGCTGGCGATGGCCCAGTGGGCTAGCTGCGCATCGTCGCCAGCGCCGCTGCGGGCTACGCGGCGCCACGCCTCAACCGACTCAGCGAGGATGGCCTCTTGCACCAACGGCGAGGTCATCGGCCGGGCCGGCCGGGCGAGCCATCCCCACGCCAAGCCCAGGACCAGACCTGCGCTCAGCGCCCAGGGCCAGCGCGCTTGCATGGGTGGCTCATTATTCGATGTGCTGGGCAGCAGCGCATCGGCCGCTTCTTGCCGCAACCGCCGGGCATGCAGCGGCGGCTGGCCGCTACGCACTGACTCCAGATCGGCTGCCAGCTGATCCGCGCGCGGATAGCGTCGCGCCGGATCCCGGTCCAGGGCCACGCGCAGGATCTCGCGCAGGCCCAGGGGTGCCTCGGGGGCGTGCTCCGCCAGATCGGGACGCTGGCCCTCGGCGATGGCGCGCAGCATGGCGATGGGCGTGTCGCCGAGGAAGGGCGTGCGTCCCGCCACCAGGGCAAAGCAGGTGGCGCCCAGACTGAAAATGTCGCTGCGGGCGGTGGTGGCCTCGCCGCGAGCCTGCTCGGGGGCCATGAAGGCAGGGGTGCCTTCCAGCATGGTGGAGCGGCTTGCGTTCAGGCTGCCTAGACCGGCCGTGGCCAGGCCCAGGTCGCCCAGCTTGGCGCGCCCCGCGCCATCAAGCAGCAGATTGGCGGGCTTGATGTCACGATGCACCAGACCCGCATCGGCCAGGGCCTGCAGCCCCCAGGCCGCATCGCGGCAGATCGCCAGCGCCCGCTCAGGCGGCAGCCGTCCCCCCAGCTGCGCAGCCAGAGCGGCCGCGTCACCGCCGGCCATCAGCTCCAGGGCCAGGAAGAGCCGGCCTTGGACGACGCCGGCCTCATGGCAGGTGACCACGTGGGGATGTCCGATGGCGCCGGCGGCAGCGGCTTCGCGCAGGAAGCGTTCCTCATCCCGGGCGCGGCGGGCGGGCATGACCTTCAAGGCGATCTCGCGCTCCAGTCCCTCTTGCACGGCGCGGTAGACGATGCTGGAGGCGCCTTCGCCCAGTTGGCCGGTGATGCGGTAGCCGGGGATCTGCGGCGGCTGCGCCTCCAGAGCCAAGTCGACTTCAAGTTGGGAGATGAGGTCGGCCTCCAGGCCATGGGCGCGCAGGATCGCCTGCGCTTCGCCAGTCAGCTCACTATCATTGGGCACCAGGCCGCGGCGACGAGCCAGGGCCAGCAGCAGATCGTCGTTCATGGCGTGACCTGCGTGGCTGAATTTTGCAGAGCCTGCACGGCGGCTTCCGCCTCGGCCACCTGGCGCCGCAGGTCACGAAGATCTTCGCTTGGAGTCGAGACTGGCACTGCGGACGCGAGCGTCAGCACGGCACGGGCAGCGTCGGCCCCGGCCCCGCGTGGGTGAGCGTCCAGATAGGCGCGCCAGTCGGCGACTGAATTATTGCTACCGGCGCGTTGAAAGTCCGCTCGTTCAAGCGCATCCGGTCCGCTGCCCAGGCGCATCACCAGCAGGCCGGCGACCAGGCCAGCCAGGCCGGCGCCCACGGTCACTGGCCAACGTGGGCGCGGTGGAGGTGGGGCCTGTACCAGGCCGGCATCGTCGGCGGCGCGCAGGCGTGTACGCAGGGCCCCGGCGTGGTGAGGCACGCCACCCGCCAGCACTGCCACCGCGTCCTCGCGCAACTGGTCCGCCTGTTGGTAGCGGTGCGCCGGGTCCCGGGCGGTGCAGGCGCGGATGATCGCCCGCAATTGGCCAGAGCAGTCGCTGCGCAGCAGCCGCGGATCGGGAAAGGGACCGGCCTCGACGGCGCGCAGCACTGCCCAGGTCTCGCCCTGGTAGGGGGCCTGGCTGGTGAGCAGGGAATACAGGCAGGCGCCCAGGCCATAGAGGTCGCTGCGCTGCTCGACGGCGTCGCCCCGGGCCTGTTCTGGCGACAGATAGGCGGGCGTGCCGAGAATACTGCCGGTGGCGGTCAAATGGTCCTGCCCCGTACTCACCAGGCCGAAATCCCCCAGCAGACAGCGACCGTCCGCATCAAGCAGCAGGTTCGACGGCGTCAGGTCGCGATGCACCAGGCCGGCCTG
>JBBQTJ010000066.1:0-13141 GCA_038213315.1 Planctomycetota bacterium | reverse complement strand
GCACATGATCGAGACCATGGGCAAGCTGCGGAAGATCCAGAAGGACATCCTGCAGGACACCGGCCGTGAGGCGACCATCGAAGAGGTGGCCGAGCGCGCCGGTATCAGCGTGACCGAGTGCAAGCGCGTCATCCGCGTCAGCAAGCACCCGATCAGCTTGGATCGTCCCATCGGCGATAGCGACGACTGTTACTTCGGCGACTTCCTGGAAGACAAGAGCGCGGAGAATCCCGCGAACATCTCGTCGAACGAGTTGCTGAAAGAAAAGATCACCGAGGTCCTGGACAGCCTGTCCGACCGCGAGCGCGAGATCATCTGTCTGCGCTACGGCATCGGCGACGGCTATACCTATACCCTGGAAGAGGTCGGCCGCCGTTTCAACGTGACCCGCGAACGCGTGCGGCAGATCGAAGCCAAGGCGATCAAGAAGCTCCAGCATCCCATCCGCTCGCGGAAGCTGGAAGGCTTCATCGACACCAAGACGTATTGATCGTCGCTTCGTCCGGTCGTCCGGCCGTCCAGTCGTCATCAACACCCCACGTCGGTTAGGCCGGCGTGGGGTGTTGGCGATCGGCGGTATCCCACCGGCACGGGTGGCAATCCCCCGCCCGAGGGTTGTTGTCCTGCCCGGCATGTAGTAAGCTGTGGGATATGGGCTTCGCCGGAAACCTTCGTACCCTGGGGCTGACCGAGGTATTGCAGACCTTGCATCGCACTGGGGCGACGGGGGTATTGTCCTTGGCACACCAGGAGCTGCGGCGGACCGTGGTCTTTGATGCTGGCGAGATCATCGGACTGACCCTGCCCGAGGGCTCGTCCGGACTCATGCTGCGTCGTCTGATCCTGCGCGGCACGGTGGACCCCGAAGTGGTGGCCTCGATCAGCGCTGGCGGTGGCGACAGCCAGTTGCTCCACGCCTTGGTCGAGCAGCAGCGCTTGAAGGCCGAGGACATCGACGACGCCTACCAGGCCCACGGCGAAGACGAACTGGCTAGTTTATGCACCTGGATCGATGCAGACTTCATCTTCACCGAAGCGAACGATGCCGATGCCGAGGGTATAGAAGCGACTGATCAGGTCCTCCGGGCGCGCAGCCGGCCCCTGCGTGTGGGCGTGCCGTCCATGTTGCTGGAGGCGGCCCGACGCAGCGACGAATGGACGCGCCTGACCGTGGCCCTGCCGGATACGGGGGCGATCCTGGCACCGACCGATGCCACCAATCCGGCCTGGCTGACGACCGATTACCCGCTGTGCGCCGTGGCGCCTTTGCTGGACGGGATCCGCACCATCGCCGAGGTGCAGTGCGACAGCGCCGCCACCCGGCTGGAAGTCTACGGCACGCTGTTCACCCTGCTGGAGCAGGGCTTGGTCCGCGCGTTGAATGAGGAAGATCTGGTGGCGGCCGCAGATGAGGCCGTGGCCCGTCAGGACTGGAGTCCGGCGGCGCGCCTCTACCGCCATGCCTTGCAGCGCATGGACGACGATCGGGATGTGCGCATCCGCCTGGCTGACTGCCTGGGGCGCCTGGGCGACGTGCCCGAGGCGGCGGCCAGCCATGCGCAGCTGGCGCTTGAATGGCTGGATGATGGGCAGCCGGACCAGGCCCTGGCCTGTGCCCGGCGGGGCGTGGCCCTGAAGCCGAGCGATCACGACGTGCGCCTGACCCTGGTGCGGGTCCTGGTGGCCACCGGGGAACAGACCGAGGCCCTGGTGGAGTTGCACACCCTGGCGGCCTCGCTGCGTGATGCCGGTCGGCTTGAGGAGGCCCGCAGCACCTGTCTAAAGATCCTGGAGTTGGCGCCGCAAGACGAGACTGCCCGCGGCATGCTGGCGCGGCTCTTGAGCGGCGCCGAGAAGGATGCCACCAGTGAGGACGTGGTGGTGTGCATCTCGTGCCGCACGGTGAACCACCGCGAGGCCACCACGTGCACGACCTGCAAGGTGAGCTTGCGCTTGACCTGCGCTTCGTGCGGCAAGACCGTCGCGGTCAGCGATCGCCTCTGCATCTTCTGCGGCGCGCATCCTGGCGATGGTAGTCCGGCCACCGCGCGGCTCACCCGTGGGGCGGCCGCCACCTCGCGCATCATTCGCAAGGATGACGCCACCACGGCCGGACCGGTCGGCACCTTGACCGCCCTGGCGGCCAAGGCCCGGGCCTGCGAAGCGGCAGGCGACGGCGTTGGGGCGCTGTCGACGTGGCGGGAACTTGCCAAGCATCGTCCCGATGATGCCGAGGTGCGCGCCAAAGTGCGCGAGTTGGAGGCCGCCACCCATGGGGATTTCGTCGAGCGGCGGATCGGCCAGGCCCAGGCCTTCCGGAAGGGCCGGCGCTTCATTGCCGCGGTCACCGCCTATCGCGAGGTGTTGCGGGCCATCGGCCCCACCGATCAGCGGCGGGTCCCCCTGGAAGGCCAGCTGGCCGCCACCCGCCGCGATCTGCGCCGTACCACCGTGCTCTATGGCGCCGCCTGCGTGGTGCTGTTGGTGCTGGGGGCGATGGCGGCCTGGCCCTATTACGAGGTGAACCGCATCCGTCGCTCCGCCGAGCGGCTGAACGTCGCGGTCGGTACCTTGCCGCAGCAGGGTGCGGCAGCCGTGCAGGCCGCGACCGCCGAGCTGGCCGCCTTGGATGATGACGCGCTGCGCCTGCGTGACGTCCACCGCCGCCAGGCCCAAGAGGCCCTGGCCGGTCCGCGGGGCGCCCTGGAGGTGGCCCGCCTGGAAACCGCCCGGCGTGACCTGTTGCTGGTCGAACGGGCCCTGGCTGCCGAGGACCTGCCCAAGATCACCGCGGCCTTGGCTGAATGGCAGTCAACGTGGCACGAACCGGCTCTGGAGCCGCGCGCCATCCAAGTGCGCGTGCGCCTGAACGAATTGCGGCGCTTGGCGGCGGCGCGCAGCGATCTGACGGCCCTGGCCCCGGCTCTGCTCGCCGAGGCCGAGGGGCAGGAGCGCGCCGGGAATCTTGGGACGGCCCTGACGGCGGCCCGCATGGCCGCGTCATCCGAGGACGCGGCCATACGGGCCAAGGCCGAGGCGATCGTGGTCCGGCTTGAGCAGGCCAGCACCGAGCTGACCGCAGCCTTGACGGCGGCGCGGGCTTTGGTCACCACCGACTTGGTGGCTGCTGGCCACGCCCTGGCGGCGGTACAGGTGCACGCCCGGGCCTTCCAGCAGGATCAGGTGGTGGCCGATGAGTTGCAGCAGGTCGCCGCGGCTCGTCAGCAGGCCACCACGGCGTGGGCGACGGTGAAGGAAGCGGCCACGCCGGCACCCTTGCAGGGCTTCCTGGCCGCCCATGCCGCCAGTCCCGAAGCTGTCGCCGCCCGTAACCGTTTGGAGCTGGTCACGCGGGAAGCCGCTGCCCGCGAGGCGTTGCTGACGCGCTTTCGTAACGCCCAGGCGGCCGGCGACATCGCCATCGCTTGGCGGGCCGGCATGGATCTCCATCGGGTGCAGGCGGGGCCTGCGGACCTGACGGTGCCCGTGCGGGTCGAGGGCAGCCCGATCGGCGCGCTGGTCAGTTTGGGCGACGAGGAGCTTGGCCATGTGCCGGTGACCATCGCGCTGCGTCCCGACGAGGTCCGCTCCCTGCGGGTGGCAGCTCCGGGCTTCGCCACGTTGTCGGTATCCGCAACCGTCGCCCTGGCGGACTGGCGCTGGCAGCCACGGCTGGCACGTGAAGCGCGCTGGACCCAGCGGTTGTCGCGGCCGGCCCGGGCCCTGGTCATGGGGCATGGTCAGGTGCTGGCCTTGCCACCGGGGCAGCTAGTCGCCATCCGCTCGGGGACGACGGCGTGGCAGGCGCCCTTGGGTGACGATCTGGACGCCATCGATGCCCGCGGGCCGCAACCGGCTATCCTAGCCGACGGGCGCATTGCGGTGCCGCAACCTGCGGGCGGCCTGCTGCTGCTGGACCGGGGGGCCGAAGCCGGCCGTCTGGCCACCGCCCAGCCGATCCGCGGTCGTCCCCTGTCCATCCGGCTGGAGGTGCTGGGCGATGCGCCGCGCCTGGTGGTGGCCGCCGAAGCGCTGCTGGTGCAGGATCCGGGCGGCGTGACCACGCGCATCCCGTTGCCCGCGGCGGTGATCGCCGGTCCGGTGGCGATGACGGTGGGCAGCGACGTGCTGCTGGTCATGGCCGATGTCCGCGGGCGCCTGCTCGCCGTCGATCCCGTGGCCCGGCGCATCGCCTGGGAGCTGCCTCTGAAGGCCAGCGACTGTGGATTGCCGGTGCCGGTGGGTCCGGATCTGGTGGCGGTGGTGCTGGATGGGGGCCGCTTGGCGCTGATCGAGATCGGCGGCGATGCTGCCACGGTGCGTTGGGAGCGTCGACTGAGCGGGCCCGCCGTCGGCGAGCCCATCGCCGTCCCCGGCGGCATCCGCCTGGCGCAGGGCGCCCAGGTGATTGGATTCACGCTGGACGGTGCGGCCTTGCCGGCAATGACCCTGTCGGCGACCGCCACGGCCACCGCCGCAGTCGAGCATGGGGCCGCCATCGGGTGTCAGGATGGTGCGGTCATGTTCTTACGCGAAGGCGTGGTGGCCTGGACCTCACCTGGTCCCGCCCCGGTCACCGCCGTGGCCCTGGAAGCAGGTCAATTGGTGGTCGCAGATGGGCTTGGCGGCGTGACTGGGTACGCGTGGTGAGGTCGCTGGTGTGCGCCTGTGTCGTGCAGTGGCGGGCAACTCATCCCCGTCCCGTAGACAACCATAGTCCTTTGCCTACTATCAGCCGTAAGCCTCCGGAAACGCCATGCTGAACTCCGCTCTGGTCGAATACTTTCATTCCGTGCATCGCCAGCGCCGGAGTGGAGTGCTGCATGCCCAGGGTACGCGCTGGCGCATCCGCTTCCTCTTCGAGGGCGGCGAACCTATGGCTATGGACCTGGGCTGCGACAAGCAGACCGCCATCGCCAATACGCTGCTGACCTACAACCGTCTCCCGGCTGACCTGCACCAACAAGTGGTGGCGCAGTTGCGTGAGGGTCGGGTCACGGCGGCGGAGGCCGTACGGGCCACCGGCGCGGCCAGCGAAGCCGAGATTGATTCCTGCACCCGCGGGCTGATCGAGGACGTGCTGGTCGAGATCTTCTCTGACGTGAAGGTCGACCTGGGTTTTGAGCCGGATGTGGATGCCGGGGATTTCGACTTCGATCGCACGGCGGTCAAGCTGCGCATCGACACCGAGGTGCTGTTGCGCACTGCAGATCAGCGCGTCAAGGAGCTTGAAGCGGCCCAGCAGGTGGTGCCGCCCAATGCGGTCTTCGCCTTGGCCGAGGCCGGTGATGCGCAGCCTTCAGATGGCGAGCGCGCGATCTTGGACCGCGTCGACGGCCTCAAGCAGGTCGAGCAGATCGCGATGGAATGCCGCGACAGCGTGGGACGCCTGCAACGGCAGTTCCATGGCCTGCTGAACAAGGGCTTGGTGCGGCGACTCGCGGGCAGCACCACCCGGCTGCGGCCGGGCACTGCCGCTGCGGCGGCTCCGGCCGAGCCGCAGTTGTACCGCGCCCCGCGTGAGCGCACCACCCGCAGCCCGCTGGTGCTGGCGGGCTTGGGCGTGGCCCTGACCGGCGCGGTCGGGCTGTGGTTCCTGGTCAAGGATTACGATTCCAAGCAGCGCGAATTGGAAGGGCAGAGTGCGCGTCTGACCGAGATGCTCACCCAGCGTCAGTGGCGTGAGGCCGAGGTCTTGCTAAGTGACCTGCGGGCCGCAGCGGTGGGCGATGTGCAGCGTCAACGCCGCATCGACCAGATGTCAGCTTTGATCGAGGGCGGGGTGGGGGCCGAGTTGCACGGCGTGAGCGCCGCGATCGATCGTCGCCAGTACGTCGAAGCCCGGGCACGCCTGGAGGCGATGACCGACCGCAGTGAAGTGAAGGAGCTGCGGGCGCGCCTGGACGCCGAGGATTCGGCCAATCGTGCCACCATCGCCCGCCTGGCGGCCGAGGTCACGTCCGCGATCGCTAAGGATGACCTGGCGGGTGCCCTGGCGGTGGTCGATGCCAATCCTGGCCCGGAAGGCGCCGCTGCCGTCGAAGCCATCGACCGCTGGCGCATGGCCCGCCTGGACGAGCTGGGTTCGCCCGGTGCGCCCATGGTCCGGCGTCTGGCCACCTTGGATCGCCTGGCCGCCGCCCGGCCCAACGCTTGGCAGGTCAGCCGGATGGAGCAGGCCCGCGCCGATCTGCAGCGCCAACAAGCCCGCCTGCACGAGACCCTCGCCGCCCAGGTGGCCCGGGCCGAGGCCGGCGAACCCGAGGCAGCCGCCGAGGAGATCCGCCGCCTGCGCTTGGCCGAGACCGCCGAGGGCACCCCGTTGGCCGTCAGTGTGGCCGACGCCCTGGCCCGCTGTCAAAAACTTCAAGAGGGCCTGGATACCGCGCGGGGCCAGTTCCTCAGTGGTTTGCGTGGCGGTGCTGATGCGGCGGTGCTGAAGACGTCGCTGGACGCGGTGCGCGCCCAGGCCACCCGGGTGGCGGGCACGGCTGCGGGCATCGGACTCGCGACCTTAGTGGATGGCGGCACCCGCATTCTCGAGGTCCTTGACAGTCCCGCTGATGGTCGGCTCGACCGCCTGAGCGCGATGACCGCGGCGGACAGCGGCCTGGATGCGGTTCTGGTCGAGGCACTCGCAGCCCGTGTGGCGGCCCTGGCCCAGGTTGATGCCGCCATCACCGTCGAATTGGATCTCGCCCAGCGTCTGGCTCGGGACGGTGATCCCGCTGCCGCGGTCCATCGCTTGGAAGTCGTGTTGGCCCGACCCGAACTGGCCGGTGCCGCGCGCCGGCCCGAGGCCGTGATCATGCTTGAAGAAGTTCAGGCGAACCTAGTGAAGCAGTCCCGTCTGCAGGCCGAGTTGCTGGCCGCCCTGGCCCGTGGCGAAGTCGCCCACGCTCAGGACCTGGGTCGGCAGATGGGCCTGAAGTACCTGCCGATGGTGATCGAAAGTCGTCCGCCCGGTGCCCAGGTCCGCCAAGGCGAGACTATGCTTGGGGTCACCCCGTTGGCCTTGAATCTGCCGGCCGCCGAGCGCGAGGACTGGCTCGCTGAGGTGACTTTGCCCGGCTATAAGGTGGCCACCGCCACCGGTGCCCGCGCCGACGGCGGTTGGCGCCTAGTGCTGGAACTGGAGCGCGATGCGGTCGCCAGCGCCACCCTGGCCCGACCTATGACCAGCCACCCCGCCGTGATCAACGGCAAGGTGTATCTGGCCGATCGCTTTGGCGCCGTGGCCATTGCGCCGGATGCGTCCCTGACCGTGGTGCCCTTCGATCAGCCGGGTCAGCCTGCGGCGTTGAACGAACCGTTGTATGCCCCTGCCGCTGGCGATGGCCAGGCTGCTCTGCTGGGCACCCGCGAGGGCGTGGCCTTGCGGCTGAGTGCTGATGGTCGGGTCGAGCGCCTGGCCATGGCGGGTCGCTCGGATCTGGCGGTGGCCGTCTTCCGCAGCCAATTGCTGCTCGACCGGCCGACGCTGATCGTGGCCGACCGGGACGGCCGCTTGGTGGCCAGTGACCAACGGGCCGAAATCCTGTGGCGCACGGCTGCGGGCAGTCCCTTCGCCGTCGCTCCGGTGGTGGTCGGCGAACTGGTCGCGGCCCTGCGGCGCGACGGCGACATCACCGCTTGGCAGGCTTATGACGGGGTCGCGGCCGGACGTTGGGCCACCTCGTCGGCCGTGCTTTCCGCCTGGACGGTTGCTGACGGTTTCGCCGGCATCACCGCCGACGGGGCCTTCCATTGGACCCTGGCCGGGCTGAGCCAAGAGACCCTGCCAATTGCCCCCGCAACGGCCGGTCCCGGAGTGGTCATCGGCACCACGGGTCGGGTGTTGGTCCAGGCCGATAACGGTTGGACCGACCTCGGCCACCTGGAAGACCGCCCGGCCGGTCAACCCATCGCCTGGGCCGGCCACGCCGTGGTGCCCCTCGCGGATCGCGTGCGGGTGGTCGGCCCACGCGGCTTCACCGTCGCCACCGGCGGAGAGCCAGGCGTCGCGGTCGTGGGCGGTCGCCTGGTGGTGGTCTCGGCGACCGGACGGGTGCTGGTTTACGAGCCTTGAGTTACATGCCTTGAGTTACGAGTTTCGAGGGGCTGTCGCTCGAACCGCGAAACTCGTAACTACTGAAACACTAGCGCAAAAAATTACTGATCAGGCGCAGGCCCGCCGGGCCGCTTTTTTCTGGGTGAAACTGGAAAGCGACCAAGCTGCCGTGGCGGACGCCGGCGCAGAAGGTGGCGCCATGCTCGCCGGTGGCGATCACGCGCACGCCGGGGGCGGGAACGGCGTGGTAGCTGTGCACGAAATAGAAATGGCTGCCTGGCGGGATGCCGTCGGCCAGGGGCTCGTCGATGAAGGTGACTGGGCTCCAACCCATGTGGGGGATCTTCAAGCCCGGTCGTGGCGTGAAGCGCACCACCGTGCCGGGCAGCAGGCCCAGGCAGGGCGTGCCGCCGTCCTCGTCGCTGCTGGCGAACAGCAACTGCAGGCCGATGCAGATGCTCAGGACTGGCTTGCCGGCGTCGACGGCTGCCCGCAAGGCATCGGCAAACCCCGCCGAGCGTAAATTGGCCATGCAGCTACCCGCGGCCCCGACACCGGGAAAGATGATGCGGTCGGCGGCAGCCAGGTCGGCGCCGGAAGAGACAATGCTGGCTTCGACCTGGGGTGCGGCAGTCCGCACCGCCTGCAGGACCGAGGTCGCATTGCCAGCCTGATAATCGAGGATCGCCACGCGCATGCCGGCACGGTATGCGGGGTGCGGCATGGCACCAGTGGACCGCCAATGGCCCTCGGTTAAGGGCCGCCTGGAAGCGCCGAGTTGCACTCGGCACGGAAAAAAAAGCCCGCCTCAGCGGGCTTCCCCCGGGTTCCGGTCCTTAACCGAGGGCCATTGAGTGGACCGCCCGGCCCACGGGCGCCCCGTCGACAGGGTCGCGGCGCTTGGCACGCTGCCGGCCATCCTGGAGGCCTTATGCGCCATTGCGTCCTGCTGTCTGCCACCCTTGCCCTGACTGCTCTGGTCGCCCCTGCCGCCGAGGTCGCCGCCCCGGCGCCGCTGCCTGACATTGAGGCTCTGGCGGTGGTGCTGATCCCGGATCTGCGCGAAACGCTGAATCATATCGAAGACGTTGCCGGCACCGTGGCTCCGGGCACGCTCGCCCCGGGTCAGCTGGCCGACCAGTTGGGCCAGATGTTGCAAGATCCGGGGCTGGCCAATCTGGCGCCCGGTGCGGTGGTGATGGCCGTCGCACCGGACGTATTGCTTCCCGCCGTGGCCGTGCTGGTGCCGACGGTCGAAGGCGAGTTGTACGCCAAGGCGGCCGAGCTGGCGGGCTTTGGTGCGGTGGTCGCCGAGGGCCACGTGATCCTGTTCCAGGCTGGCAATCTGAAGGCTGAGGAGTTGGGCCAGCGCCTGTCGGCCGACTATGCCACCTTGGCTGCCCAGGCCGGCACTGCCGATGTGCGGCTGATCGCCTCGCCCCAACGGGTGGGCAAGGCCTATGGGATGATGGCCCAGGGCTTCTACATGCAGACCGTGCGCCAAGCTGCGGCCAAGCAGGGGGACGCGGGCAAGGCTCTGCTGGCGATGCAGCAACTCTACTCCCAGGCACTACTGAGCATGATCGGCGATGTGCCGGTGATACAGTATGACCTGCGCATCGCCGCCGACGCGGTGAGCATCGAAGCCCTGATCGGCGCCAGCGGCGGCTTGGCCAAGGCCCTGACCCCCAGCACTGCGCCCAGCAAGGCCGGCGAGCACCTGGGTGCTGGCGACAGCATCATGGCCGTGCAAGGCACCTACCCGGCGGGCTTGGCGACCTATGCCACTGAACAGATGGCGGTCCTGCAGAAGAAGCCAGGCGGCAAAGAGCTGATCACCCCCGAGCTGCTCGACCTGATGCGGGCGTGGCCAGCCGCCTTCGGCACGGATCTGGCAATGCGCCTGAATTCCACCGCTGAGGCACCTTACACGATGTCCGCGGTCGGGGCGGTGAAAGATCAGGTGGCGGCGACCAAGCTGTTCGCGGCGGCACAGGCCATGCAGCGTGCCGACACGGGCATGGGGGCCATGAACAAGCAGATGGGCCTCAGCAGCACAGTGGCCGCCAACGTGCGCACGGTGGGCGGGCTGTCCGTGTCGCGCACCACGATGACGATCGCCGACGATGCCAGCCCCCAAGCCAAACAGATGGCGGCCATGGCGGTGGTGGCGGGCACCATGGAATACGCATTTGGACCGGCCTGGTATTTTGCCGCCAGCCAGCCGGCCGAACTGGACCGCATGATCACCAAAAAACCGGCGCCCGCCCCCCTGGCCTCGCAGACCGTGATTGGTGCCGGTCGGGATGGCTATGGCCAGATGGACATCGTCGGCCTGATGCAGATGTCCATGCGCATGCTTACCCTGGCGGGTCAGCCCGCACCCATGGCGGGGATCGCTGATGCCGCCACGGGCGCCGCGATCAGCCTGGCCTGGACCAGCGGCACCGCCTGCGCCCGGGTCGAATGGCACATTCCCTACGCAGGCTTCCAGGCCATGAGCAAAGCCATGCGCGGTGGCGGTTTCTAAGCCGCAGGTCGCGCGGTTCGCCCTGGCACCATTCGGCCGAGGGCGGCTGCGCCGTTATTCCACCGTCACCGATTTCGCCAAGTTCCTTGGTTGATCCACATCGCAATTCCGACGGCGCGCCACGTGGTAGGCGTAGCGTTGCAGGGGCAGGATCGAGAGCACCGGTTGCAGCAGGGGATCGGTGGCCCGGGCCATGGGAAAAAACAGATCAGCTGATTCCCGCAGGGTGCGGTCGTCGGCTTGGCCGACGGCGATGATGCGGCCGGCGCGGGCGCGGACTTCCTGCACATTGGACAGCATCTTCTCGTAGAGCTCGTCCTTGGGGCAGATGCACACCACGGGCAGGTCGCGGCTGACCAGGGCGATCGGCCCGTGCTTGAATTCTCCAGCGGGGTAGCCGATGGCGTGAATGTAGGCGATCTCCTTCAATTTCAGCGCGCCTTCCAGGGCGGTGACATGTTCGCCCAGACGGCCGAGGAAGACCGTGGCCTCGGCGGCGGCGAAGAGGTCGGCAGCCTCGCTGACCGCTGACTCGGCCATGGCCAGGGTCTGGCGCGCCTGCTCGGGCAGATCACGGGCGGCGGCGATGGCGGCCAGTTCGAATTGGGGGCTGAGCAGGCCCTTGGCCTTGGCCACCTGCAGGGCGAAGAGGTAGAGGGCCAGGACCTGGGCGGTATAGGCCTTGGTGCTGGCCACGCCGATCTCGGGGCCGGCCATCAAGGGCATCACGCCGTTGGATTCCCGGGCGATGGTGCTGGTGACCACGTTCACCAGGGCGACCACGGGGATGAACTTGGCCCGGGCCAGGCGCAGGCCGGCCAGGGTGTCGGCGGTCTCGCCGGACTGGCTGATGGCCACCACCAAGGTGCCACCGCTAGCGATGGGATTGCGGTAACGGTACTCGCTGCTGATGTCTACTTCGACGTGGACGCGGGCGAGTTGTTCAAGGAAGCGCTTGCCCAGCATCGCCGCGTGCCAGCTGGTGCCGCAGGCCAGGAACACCAGGTGCTTCACCGCTGCCAGGTCCAGCCCCAGGTCAGGTTCGACCAGGAAGCCACCGCGTAGGCGCGAGTCGAGCAGGCGGGCCAGGACGTCAGGCTGCTCGGCGATCTCCTTGGCCATGAAGGAATCGAAGCTGCCCTTCGACACCGCTTCGGCGGTGATTTCGATGGGCTTGAAGACGGACTCCACCGTGGTGCCGTCGAGGGTGGTCAGGTGGCAAGAGTCGCGGTGCAGGTCGGCGATCTGGCCGTCAGCGATGATCAGATACTCGTGCGCGTGGGGCAGCAGGGCCGGCACATCGCTGGCCAGCAGCATCTCGTCATTGCCGCGACCGACCAGCAGGGGCGAGCCCAGGCGAGCGGCGATGATGCGGTCAGGGTGGTCGGCGAACATGACCGCCAGAGCAAAGCTGCCTTCTAGCCGAGCCATGGCCGCACCAACCGCCGCCACCGCATCGCCGGTGTACAGACTGCGGATCAGGTGGGGGATGACCTCGGTGTCGGTCTCGCTGTTGAAGACCACGCCTTGGCCTTGCAGCTCACGGCGCAGCGCCTCGTGGTTCTCGATAATGCCATTGTGCACCACCGCGACGGTGGCGTCGGAGGACAGATGGGGATGGCAGTTGGCTTCGGTGGGCGCGCCGTGGGTCGCCCAGCGGGTATGGGCGATACCGCAATGGCCGCGCAGGGGGGCGGTCTCAAGCAGGTCGGCCAGGTTCTTGAGCTTCCCCGAGGCGCGACGCAGGTGCAGTTCGCCATCGGCCTGCACCACCATGCCGGCCGAGTCATAGCCGCGGTATTTCAGCCGCTCTAACGCGACGATGAGGACCTGGTCGCCCATTTTTGGGCCGATATATCCGGCGATTCCACACATGGCGGCGACGGTAGCGGCCTTGGTGCGCAGCGGTAGGGAGTAGTCCCCGGTCCGGCCTTGCCGCCCCGCCCTGGGGGGCCTACCGTGCAACCCATGGTGCCTTTTGCCGTCATGCCCGCGGTGGTCCTCGCGCTGCTGATCTTCGCCGCGCTGGTCCTGGTCGGGGTCCGCCTGTTGCGCGTGCTGGGACTGGTCTGCGATCCGCCGGACGAGATCCGTTACCAGCCCCTGCCGCCCGCCCCGGTCAGCGCTGCGGACTATGCGGTCGCGGCCCGCACCTCCCGCGAGCAGCACACGCGCTTTGCAGCGCATCAGCAGGCCTACGCCGTCCATCGTGCGTATGCGCTCTGCCAGGACGTGGCCCGTCGGCTGACCCGCCAGGCGAGCGTGACTGGCGGGTCCGAGGATGTCGTCGCCGCCGCCAGCGCGACGGCCGCGGCGGACGCGGCCAAGGCGGCGAAAACGGCTGCGGATGCCGGGCTGCTTGCCGTCGACGGTGCGGCGCAGCTGGCGGCGGTGGCGCCCCACCACACGGCGGCGCTGGTGGCCCAAGCCAAGGCCGAGGCAGCGGCCGCCAGATTGCCCGTCCCCAATCATCGCCGGCTGCTGGTGGTCCTGGTGGTGTTGCTGGCGCTGTGGGCCGGGGTGATGCTGTTGATACCGGTGCTCGTGCCGCCCCGTCTGCC
>JBBQTJ010000065.1:0-13177 GCA_038213315.1 Planctomycetota bacterium | reverse complement strand
CACCCTCGGCTTCGAGGACGAACCCTACAGCTACGTCCTGCTGCAAAAGGAACCGGTAGCCAACGCCGGCCAACGCATCGTCGCCCCGCCCAAGGTGCACAAAGGCGCCGTCGACCTGCTAACGTGCAGCCAACTGGGCATTACCCCGGTCAGCATCCCTCGGAAAAGCCGCAACGCCTACGCCGCCGCGAGCAAACTGGAGTGGGGCGATTGGATGGAATGAGCGCGGCCCGGGCAGCGGGCCTTGCGCGCCGACGGCGGTGACAAACTTGAGACGGACGGGCGGGCTTCGCCGTCATGTAATGCGCAGGTCTGCTACTGCTGTTGCTGCTGGCTGGTCCGGCACCGCGTCCACCTCGTTGGCAGACCGACGACCGCTGGCAGGATACCAACGTGAGCAACAAACCCATTACCGTCCGCCTCCTCATCTACGGCCAGAAGGCCAATGTGGCGGCGATCCGCACCCGGGCGACGGCGCTGCTTGAGGAAGAGCACGGCACAGCGGCTGCCGACTGGTTCGACGAGGTCACCGCCGCCGCCGCCCATGCCGAGGTCATCGCCAAACGCCTGGATACCGAGCTTGATCTGAAGCCGCCTGGTTCGGCGCAGGCCGGCCTGGCCATCACCCTGCCTGAGATGAACGAGCGTTGCACGGTGGAATGGCTCAACGAGCTGCCGGTCGCCAAGACCTGCGTCTGCTTTGCCACCTGGATCAGCAATAAGGAGCCGGTGGCGTGGCAGATGCTGGTCGCCCTGGGTCAGCGCAGCTCGGAAAGCCGACCCACGTCCAGCTGAATCAACTCAGGAATACGGCAACTTCCATAGCCAGAACCCCTGTTTCGCCCAGCCGCTGCATCAAGCCGGTGGTGCGAACAAACACCTCCAGCGTGGCGATGGGCACACCCATGGAGCGGATCCTGGGCAGGAAGATTGTCCTCATCGTGACCCGGCATGTGCCTTACAAACGGGCTGCTGACCAGCGAAAATGCAAAAATACCTGAATTTTCCGCTCAAGACGGCAAGTCTGCGCCGCCCCGAGCCGACAATCACGCGCCGTAGAAAAACAAGCACAACAATGGTTGCGCTTTGATCCCCACCTCCACAGTACCCCACACGAACGCGCTTACGCGCATTCGTTGGTGTCCGGACTCCCGGCGCCAATAGCATAGCAACGGTGCGCGCTCTTCCTTCGGGTCGATGCCACCCCAGAAGGAAGCTTCCATCATGGAACTCTACGTCGGCAATCTGCCGTGGTCCGCTACGGATCAGACCCTCACCACTCTCTTCGCCCCCCACGCCGCGGTTGACCGCGTCAAGGTCGTCATGGATCGCGAGACCGGCCGCAGCCGCGGTTTCGCCTTCGTGACCATCAATGACGAAGGCGCCGCCACCAAGGCGATCGCCGCCCTCAATGGCAAGGAAGTCGATGGCCGCGCCATGACTGTCCGCAAGGCCGAGCCCAAGCCCCCCCGCGAAGGCGGCATGGGCGGCGGCGGCGGCGGCGGCGGTGGTTACGGCGGCGGCGGCGGCGGTGGTGGTGGATACGGCGGCGGCGGCAACCGTCGGAACTGATTGCTAGTAGACCGTGCCTCGTCGCCCTGCGACGGGGCACGGTTGTTTTCAGACCACATTCACCTGCCTAGCATCCCCAGGAGCATCACATGGCCATCGAAAAGAAGCGTAAAACTGAAGCCAAGAAGGCGCCCGTGCTCTCCATGAAGGAAAAGCGCGCCGCCAAGGCCGCCAAGAAAGCAAAGTAAGCCGACTGCACGTCATGTGCGGCTGAGCGGGAACAGGCGGGCAGGTTGCTCGCCTTGTTCACCAGACCATGCACGGGCTACGAGCGGATTGGCACTGCCGGTGGGCAATCTCGGGTATCTGATCAGACCCTAAGCAATCTATCGTTCACGACTCAATCGAAGCCTTATACGTTGGCTTCAATCTGTACCTAATGCATGCGGGCCTGGAGGCCCGCGGTCCCAGGCTTGCGCCGCGACTGGTTTGTCGCCCCCTTATTCCGCCCGCACGATCAGGCCGTCAGCGCCGGCCTCCACCAGGACGCTGCCGCCATCGGGCACGGCGTTGGTGATGAGTAGACGGCCGAGTTGGGTGGTCAGTTCCTTTTCCAGGTAACGTTTCAACGGGCGGGCGCCGTACTGGGGTTCCCAGCCCTGGTCGATGATGCGCTCGATGGCGCCATCGGTCAGGGTCAGGGTGATGCGGCGTTCGGCCAGGCGGCGGCCCAGGCGATCAAGCTGCAGGCGCACGATCTGCTTGAGATCCCGGCGACTCAACGGGCTGAATACCACGATGTCGCTGAGACGATTCAAAAACTCGGGACGGAACGTGGCGCGCACCGTGGCCAGCACGGCCTCGCGCACGCCGGACTGCAATTCGCCTGACGAGGTCACCCCGGCCAGCAGCAGCTCGGCGCCCAGGTTGCTGGTCATGATGATCACGGTGTTGCGGAAGCTGACCGTGCGGCCATGACCATCGGTCAGGCGGCCCTCGTCCAAAACCTGCAACAGCATGGTCAGCACTTGAGGATGAGCCTTCTCGACCTCATCCAACAGCACCACGCTGTAGGGCTGGCGCCGTACCGCCTCGGTGAGCTGCCCGCCATCGTCGTGGCCGATGTAGCCGGGCGGCGCGCCGACCAAGCGCGAGACGGTGTGGGCCTCGGCATATTCCGACATGTCCAGGCGCACCACATGGGTGTCGTCGTCGAAGAGGTCGGCGGCCAGGGCCTTGGCCAGCTCGGTCTTGCCGACGCCGGTGGGTCCGAGGAAAAGAAATGACCCCAGGGGCGCCTGCGGATCGGCGAGGCCGGCGCGGGCCCGCAGGATCGCATCGGACACCGCTTGCACCGCGTCTTCCTGGCCGACCACGCGGGCGCGCAGGCGCTCGGGCAGATGCACCAGCTTCTCTTGTTCGGTGGCGGTGAGCTGCTGCGCGGGGATACCGGTCCAGCGCGACACCACCTCGGCAATGGCCTCGGCATTGACCACTTCGCTGGTCAGGACCTGAGTCCCGGCATCGGCCTGGGCCAGCGCAGCGATCTTGCGCTCCAGCTCGGGGATCACGCCATAGCGCAGCTCGGCGACCTTGGCCAGGTCATAGCGCCGTTCGGCCTCGTCGACGGTGCGCTTGGTCTCGTCCAGCTTCAATCGCAGAGTGCGGCGCTCATCCAAGCGACCCTTTTCCTGCTGATGGCGCGCCACCAGGCCGGTCAACTGCTCGGCGATGCTGCCCAGTTCGGTCTCGACGGTCTTCAGGCGGGCCTTGCTGCCGGCGTCTTCTTCGGCGGCCAAGGCGGTACGTTCCACATCCAATTGCAGGCGACGGCGTTGCAGCTGGTCCAGTTCTTCGGGCTGACTGTCCAATTCCACGCGGGTGTGGGCGCAGGCCTCGTCGACCAGGTCGATGGCTTTGTCCGGCAGGAAGCGGTCAGCGATGTAGCGCGCCGACAAGCGGGCCGCCGCCACCAGGGCAGCGTCGGCGATGCGCACGCCGTGGTGCGTTTCATAGCGCTCCTTCAGGCCGCGCAGGATACTGACGGTGTCCTCCACCGACGGCTCGCCCACGTTCACCGCCTGGAAACGCCGGGCAAAAGCCGCGTCCTTCTCGACGTAGCGGCGGTATTCCTCCAAGGTGGTGGCGCCGATGCAGTGCAACTCGCCCCGGGCCAGCAGCGGCTTGAGCAGATTGGCGGCGTCCATCGCACCATCACTGCGACCCGCACCCAGCAGGGTGTGCATCTCGTCGATGAAGAGGATGACCTTGCCCGCGGATTTCTGCACTTCGTCCAGCACGCCCTTCAGACGCTCCTCGAATTCGCCGCGAAACTTCGCACCGGCCACCAGGCTGCCAAGGTCGAGGGCGACCACGGTGCACTCCTTCAGGCCCTCGGGCACATCGCCGCGCACGATGCGCTCGGCTAGGCCCTCGACGATGGCGGTCTTGCCGACCCCCGGCTCGCCCAGCAAGATGGGGTTGTTCTTGGTGCGGCGCGAGAGCACGCGGATGACGCGGCGGATCTCGTCGTCGCGGCCGATCACCGGATCGATCTTGCCGGCGCGGGCCAGCGCGACGAGATCGCGGCCGTACTTGGCCAGGGCCTCGTAACGGTTTTCGGCGTGATCGTCCTGCACCTGGCGGCCCTGGCGTACGGCCTCGATGGCCGCGGCCAGGCGCTTGGCGTCGACCCCGGCGGTTTTGACGGCGGCAAGCAGGGCACGGTCGGCCAGCACCGCAGGCAGCAGATGCTCCAGGGCCAGATGACTATCGCCGCGCTTCTGCTGATCACGCTGCGCCGTGGCCAGGGCCTCGGTCAGGCCACGACTGGTGGCCAACTGGGATGGCGGTGGCTCCTGCTGCGGCAGGGCGCCGAGCAGGTGGGTCGCCTCGCTGGCCAGGCGATCCGCGTCCGCCTCGGCACGCAGCAGCAGACGACGGGCCAAGCCATCGTGATCCTCCAACAAGGCGGACAGCACGTGGGCGCTGTCGAGCTGGGCATGACGGCGGGTCAGGGCCAGTTGATGGGCAGCCGCCAAGACCTCGCGGGTCTTTTCGGTGCAGCGGTTGGGGTCAAGCATGGGATGGTCCTTGAGCAGCCAGTTCGACCGCACCATGCACCTTTCATGCCAAGCGAAATGATCCACTTATTCGTCATTTTGACATTCCTAGAGACTCAACTGCAATGCCTGCACTCTGGATCCGCCTTCGCCCTGCTGGGAGGTGCGACCGTGCCATGAGGGATGTCCTTAGCTTCAACCTAGGGTGTCGGCCAAGGCGCTGAAATCCGCATCGCCCAGCCCCATGGCGACAGCGCGCTGATAGGCCTGCTCTACCGTTGTGGTCTGGGGCAGGGTCACGCCCAGGCTCTGGGCCAGACTCAAGGCCAGGCGCAGATCCTTGTGCATGTGTTTGACCGAAAACTGCGTGGCCCAATCCCGTCGCACCAGCTTGTCTTTTTTCAACTCGCTCAGGCCTGACTTGCCGACATTCAGGTCCAGGGCGGCTAGGTAGGTGGCGGCGGGGATGCCGGCGGCGGTGGCGACGCGGAAGCTCTCGGCCAGGGCCTGATAGACCACCGCAAGGTTGAGGTTCATGGCCAGCTTCAGGGCCATCGCCAGGCCGATGCCGCCGATCAGCAAGCGGGCCTTGCTGATGCTGCCATAGGCCGGCTCGACCTGGGCCAACAGTCCCGCGTCGTCACCGACGTAGTACACCACCTGGCGGGCTTCGGCCGCCGGCTTCGAACCGGTGAAGGGCATGTCGATGAAGCCCGCCCCGGTGGCCAGCACGGTGGCGGCAAACTCTGTGGTGTCGTCCACGCCGATGGTGGCATGCTGGCACACGATCATGCCCGGCCGCAGGCTTGGCGCGATCTGCATCAGGACGGCGCGCACCGCCGCCGCATCCGCCAGCACGATGGCGATCGCCTCGGCCCCGTCCACCACCTGGGCAAGATCAGCGCAGAAGCCTGGCGCGTCCGGTTTAGCCGTGCGATTCCAAGTACGCACCACATGGCCATCGGCCTGCCAGTGACGTGACCATACGGAACCGATGATGCCAAGGCCAAGCACGGTGATGCGCATGACGCGGGTCGTAGAGGCAGGACAGGGAAGGCAATGCAGGACGTGGTTGGGTCTGCCGCGCTTGCGCACGACGACCTGCGGTGTGACCCATACACGTCGTGCCCCCTCCGGGTCCTAGGGCTCAGTGGCCGGGCTCCACATCGTAAGGTGCTGTCAGTCCGCCATGACCGACCAGTTCCATCCCATTTTGCGCTTCACCGGTGGCAGCCAGGCCGGGGCCATGACCGTGCTGCTGAGCGATCCCATCACGGTGGATGCCGCTGGCGCCAGCGTGCCCACCGCCGACCCGACCGGGGTGATGCGCTGCGAGCGCAGCGCCACCGGCTGGCGCGCCCTGCCCCTGGGCAAGGCCGTGGTGCTGCTGGATGCCACGCCCCTGCCGGCTGAAGGCGTGGTGCTGACCGCCGGTTGGTTAGTGGGTGGCTCAGGCCACGCGGGTCCAGGCCCCCTGCCGGCCGAGGGCGTGGTGCTGACCGCCGGAGCCTGCCTGACCTGTGGCGAGATGGCGCTGGAATTTGATCTGGTGATGTCCACCGATGCGGACACCCGCCTGGTGGTCCTGGAGGGCCATGCCGCGGGCGCGGAGTTCGTCATCACCGGCGAGCGTGGCATCATTGGCCGGGCCGGCTGCGCCGCGCCGATCGGCGATGATGCCGCAGCCGTCGAGCATGCCCGCCTGAGCCTGGACGATGGTGCCTGGCACCTCGAACCGGCAGAAGCCCGCTGCCTGACCTTTTTGAATGGCGTGCGGGTCAAGGCTGCGGTGCGGGTCAAGACCGGCGATCGCATCCGCTGCGGCCAGAGCCTGCTGGAATTCATCGATGGCCGCATCGATAGCCTCGCCGGGCAAAGTGTCGATCAGTGGATGCTCGCGACCCGGATCGGGTCCGGGACGATGGGCGTGGTCTTCCGCGCCCGCGATGCCCACGGTGCGGCCGCCGCCGTAAAGGTCTTGGACCCAGGCCTGGCCCGGGATGGCGGCGCCGTGGCGCGCTTTATCAATGCCGGTCGGGCGCAAGCCCGGGTCAACCATCGCCATGTGCTGCGCACCATCGCCGTGACCTCGACCAATGGCCTGCCTGTGGTGGTGATGGACTGGGCCGCAGGCGGGTCCCTGGCCGAACGGCTCGCCAGCCGTGGACGCATTGATGTCGCCGCCGCCCTGGCCCTGGCCCGGGATGCGGTCATGGGCCTGCAGGCCGGGATCCAGGCGCGGCAGGCCCACCAGGGCCTGCGCCCGAGCAATCTTCTGCTTGATGGCGAGGGTCGCTGGCTGGTGGCCGACCTGGGGCTGTGCGCGCCCTATGACCCGATCACCCCGTCGGTCGGTGCGGATCCGCGATATTGCGCCCCAGAAGAAGTGGCCGGCAGCGCCTCGGACGAGATTTCCAACCAGTTCTCGCTGGGCCTGGTGCTGCACCACTGCCTGGGCGGCACGCCGCCTTTTGGCGGGCGCACGCGCGAAGAACTGGCTCGCGCCCGCATCGAGAACAGCCTGCCCTGGCTGCGGCAGTTGGCCCCGGCCACCCCAGCGGCGGTCGAGCATCTGGTGGGCCGCCTGCTGTGCCACCAGCGCGAAGACCGCTTCCCTGCTTGGGCGGCCGTGCTGGAGGCCATCGCCGCGGCGGCCGCTGGACGCGAAGTAGCCGCGCCGGCCCTAGGGTCATCGGCCATGGGGGCGCGCGCCGCCGCGGGCGCACGCGCTCTGGCTACGCCGCCGTCGCAGCGCAGCGGGGCTCCGGTGGCGCGGCCGCGCGGCACTGCCGTTCCCCAGGACGAAGACTCGGGCACCCAGGCGCTGCCATTGCCGATCGCGACCCGCCGGGCCAGTGCCGTCACGTCGCGTTCCACCAGCCGTCGACAGCGGAGCTTGGCAGCGCAGTTGGGCATCCCCCCGGCGGCCATGTCCGGCCTAGCCCTGGTGCTGGGCGGGTTGCTGGCGGTGATCCTGTACAGCAGCATACAGCGTCGCGCGGCCGAGCGGAGCGGAGCCGAGGCGGCGGCCAGCGCCACAGAGGCGGACGTTGCCGCGGCCACTCCGTCGCGGCGGCTGGCCTTACCTGCTGCCTTGCCGCCACAATCGTCCGCGCCCGCCACCGTGGCGGCTTCGGCCACGGCCGACGAGGTGGCACCCCTCGACGATGCTGCACCAGAGACTCCGACCCCCACCAGCGGTCCGCCGCCCCTGCATGCGAAGATCCTGGTGTCGACCCTGGTGGGTGGCGCCGGCGCTCAGGCGATCACCGAGGTGGGTAGCGATGCCAGTGGCCGGATCTACGGCAAAGGCCGCGGCTTCCGCATCGTCTATGACCCCTCCACCTGGACCGGCGAAGTCCAGGGGGACGCGAACACCAATGACCCGTCGCCCTGGCAGCCCCAACCCGCCGTGCCGGCCCAGCCCCGGACCATCACCATTCCTGGCGGGGCCACGGTGCGCATCGGCGCCCGCACCGTCCGCGGTGTACAGCAATGGCCGGTGGTGGCTGGCACCACCTGGACCTGGTGGGACATGGATCCGGCCAAGGCCGAAGCCCTGGGCCTGACCGCCGACTGCCGGGCCCAGGATGCCTGGTTGGTGCCGGGTGGCATGATGGTGCAAGCCTGGGCCAAGGCCGCGAATGCGGTGATCACCAGGGATCCCCGTGAGCCCTCCAAGCCGATGGCGGTCGAGCGGCCCAGCGGGCCTGCCACCTTGTTCTGCTTGGTGGATCCCATCGATGGCACCTTGCGGCAGGCCCGCTTCATCGCCGCGCCCCTGACCCTGCGGGCGGTGGATCCCTGGGGCCGCACCTATCTGCCGACCAGCATCGGGACTGGCGATGGCAGCTTAGGCATGCGCGGCCGGGCCGGTGTGACCGTGCTGTCCGCCGACCTGGCCACGGTGGAGCTGAACGCGTCCTTGGGGGCCTTGACCGCGGGCGAGGCCGGCACCGAACAACTCGCCGCCATCGCCCTCACCCGCAATCTGCTCATCCTGGGCGGCACCACCGCCGCCAAGAAGTTACCGGTCCGCAAGGCCGTCCAGCAGTTTCCCGGTGAAGGACAAGATGGCTTCCTGGTGGTGATCAAATTGTGGGAGTAGGATCCGGCGTGAGGCGTTGCGCGCGCTGTGCCGAGGAGCCTGTCGGAGATAGACGACCGAGCATCGCGCTGTGGATTTTCGAGGCCTGATTTTGCCCGAAAGCGGAGGCGTAGCATCGCTACGTCGAGCGTTTCGGGCGAAATCAGGACCGAAAAGGCCAAGCCAAGCGACGTGTCGGGCTATCTCCGACAAGCTCGTAGAGACCCCCTTCCTGCCGCATGGTCACCATCTTCCGCATCTTCTCATTTTCGCTGTACCAGGCGTATGATCTGTCGAGCAGTTCCCCCATTTCGGGCGAGGTGATGGTGATATCGTGGGTACCAAAGCGCGCGCGCGCGGCGGTGGCGGTGGACATGCGGGATGCTCCTGGGCGACATCATCACCTCGCCGTACCTGCCCGACCTGCGGCCCGCGGCCAGGTGTTTGTGTCCCCTGGCGCCGCTGGCGGCGAGTGACATGCACGCCCTCAGCTCCCCCGTGATCGCCGACGCCGTCGCTTGGTCCGCACGCCTAACCCCCCTAGGATCTGCACCATGCTCCGCCCTCTGGCCCTGATCGTCATGCTGGGAACGATCACGCTGGCAGGCGAGGCCACCGTGCCCCCGGATGTGCAACGGAGTCTTGAGGCCTACCTCGATGATATGCGGGGCGCCCGTAAAGACGCCATTCTGCTGGTTTCGCCCATCAATGGCATCGCACGCCTTGGCCCCGCTGCCGTCCTGGCCGCCTTGCCAACCTTGGAACCGCTACTGCTGCACCCGGATCCAGCGGTCCGCGTCGCCGTGCTCAATGCCATCGCCCCCCCGGTCGAGTTGCCCCGGGAAAGCGTGCTGCGCATCGAGCCGTTGACCGCTTCGACCGACGAGTCCGTGCGCGTGGCCGCCAAGGACCTGATCGACCGCATCGCCAGCTACCGTGAACAGCAGGCCCGGGCCGTGCGCCTCGCCGACCTGGGCCAAGCTGACGCTGCCACTATGCTCGCCAGCCTGGATGGTGACGACCTGCGCAGCCGCGAGGCCGCCATTGCCGCCGCCCGCGCTCGCTGCCTTGTAGATCCCGCCTTCAGCGCCGCCCTGGCTGGCGAACTGCCGGTGATGCTGCGCCTGGTGAAGCATCCGGATCCACGGGTCCGCGAAGTCGCCCTGCTGGTGCTGGCCCGCGGCTTCGAGCAACTGCCGTCGTCGGCCACCGACGCAGTGGTCGCGGCCACCGAGGATCAGCACGAGTCGGTCAAACTGGCCGCCCTGGCCGCTCTGGCCCGCGGCCAGGCCTCGGACCTGAATGCCACGGCCGCCCTGGTGCGTGAAGCGGCTAATCCTGCGCCGCGTATTCGCGGGGCCGCCTATGCCGCGCTGGCCCGCATCGGCTCGACCGAGACCGACCTCATCACTGCCGCCATCAGCGATCTGAGCCAACCCAAGGCCAGCGATGCCTGGGTTGGCGCCTGCGCCTTGGTGCAGGCCGGCCGCGAGCGCCGACCGGAAGCCGTCCCCGTCCTCGAACGCCTGATCGCCGATCCCACCCTGGTCCGGGACACCCATTTGGCCGCCCTCAAGGCCCTCTCCACTGTGGCCAACCCAAGAATCACCATCGCCAGGATCACCGCGATCCTGACCGATCCGGCCGTGACCGACCAGGAATGGCGGTCCGCAGCCCTCGCCAGCCTCGGCCTGATCGCCGCCGACGCCGGCCCAGCCATGCCACTGCTGACCGTGCTGATCAAGAACGACGCCGAACCTGAACAGGTGCGCAGCACCGCCCGCAGCGTGGCCGAGCAGATCCAACGGGCAGCGAAAAGGTAACGACGGAGAGCGGCAGGTGGTCGCGCCTGTTCAGGATCCCCCGGGCTCGCCGGCGTCCCGCCGGCATGCGTCACTTTGTTGCCACGAGATGCAGCGGAAGCCACGGCAGCTTGATGAGATTGATGTCATGCCGGGCTGGGGCACGGCCCTCGAACAACTCGTAGCCGCGGTGCCGGCGCAGTAACGTTCGCACCTTGCGCATGAGCAACTCCGCTGAGTGGGTCTGGGCTTCGTGGAAGTGGGTCGATCTGCGCCGATGGTGAAGGTGGCGTTGGCGTCTTCCCGAATCCTTTGCGCCCTCTTGCCCATGCTCCTGTATCGATCTTGTTGCCGGCGGCGAAGTACCATGCACCACCCCGGTCCACGGAGCACGCCATGCGCATCCTCTCCTCCACCCTCCTCTGCGTCGCAGCCTTGGCCTCGGCCAATGCCGGCGAGGCCACTCTGGTCGCCCGCGCCGTTCTGCCGGCCGAGACCTACGCCAGCGGTCCGACCTCGGGCCAGCAGCTCGGTACCGCGCCGATCAACGGCGTGACCCCGCCCTTCACCATGAAGCAGCCCGTGCAGGGCTTTTCCGCTGTGCTGCGCGAACCCGCGGGCACCTACCTGGTGATGTGCGACAACGGCTATGGCGCGATGGAGAACAGCTCGGACTTCAACCTCCGCCTCTACCGCGTGCTGCCACTCTTCGAAACCGCCAGCGGCGGACCGGGGCGGATGCGCGTCGTCGGCCGCATCGAGCTGCACGATCCCGATCGCAAGGTGCCCTTCGCCATCACCAACCACTTCTCGTCCAAGCGCGTCCTGACCGGCGCCGATTTCGATATCGAGTCCGTCCAGCGCGGCCATGACGGCTCCCTGTGGTTCGGCGACGAATTCGGGCCTTCCCTGCTGCACACCGACGCCAACGGGAAGGTCCTGGAGGCACCCATCGCCCTGCCAGACCAGGACCATCCCGGCCAGGAACTGCGCTCGCCCCAGAATCCCTTCAACGAAGAGTCGAGCCCGGTGCGGGTGATGAACGCCATGCGCAACCACGCGCGGCGCTTCGGCTCGCGCACGCCGGTGTTCTCGCCTTATCATGTCCAGCTCGTCGACGGCAATCCGGCAGTCGACCATTACGCCCGCGGCCCGGTGTCGCCGGTCGGGTCTGGACTGGCCCCGGCTGCAAGTGACACCATTGACGTGGATTCGCTGCACCGTGCCGGCTATCCGGTGGTGTGCTGGACGGTGAACGACAGCGCGCGCATGGCCGAACTGCTGGAGCTGAAGCTGGACGGCATCATCTCTGACCGCTCCGACCTGCTGTACGCGGCGGTGGCCGCCTTTGACGCCAACGGCGACGGCGTCCCAGGCGATTTCCTGCTGCCCGACGGCCGCATTGATCCCGCCAAGTTCGACGCCCAGGGCCATCGCGGCAGCCGCAACCTGCGGCCTGAAAACACCCTGCCAGCCATGGAGGTCGCTCTCGACAACCTCATGACCACCCTTGAGACCGATTGCGGCATCACCCGCGACTGGGTCGCGGTGCTCGACCACGATCCCCATGTCCAGTCGCAGAAGACCCGCCGTTTCGTCGGTGGTGCGGAAGTCCCCTACAGCCTCGACGACGAGGTCCTGGTGAAGTCGCTGACGCTTTCCCAGCTCCAGACCCAATACAAGGCGGACAAGGTCTTCCGCGGCCCGAGCCAGATGAACGACGTGGCCCTGTCGCCGGTGACCATGGCCTTCCGCGCCGCCGGCTACATCCCCAGCGAATACGCCATGCCCAGCCTGGCCCAGCTCTTCCGCTTCGTCGACTTCTATCGGGACTACTACCACACCGGCGCCGGTGCGGGCCACCCGATGGCCGGCGCGCGCTGGCGCAATGCGGCCACGGTGCGCTTCAACATCGAGACCAAGACCAACCCACGCGCCGAATACGCCAGCCGCACCTACGCCCCCTGGGTCTTCTCCCTGGTGGTGGGCGGGACCATCAGCGCCTTCGGCATGCAGGACCGGGCCGACATCCAAAGCTTCGACTTTCGCGAACTGCTCCAGGTCCATGTGCTCTTTCCGTCGATCCGCACCGTCTGCCTGTTCGGCGACTTCCCGATCTATGCCGACCGCAGCGATCCCGACTCGGACGACGGCACCAACATGCAGGACGAATTCGGCGCCAACACGCCGTGGCTCGCCGGCCTGTACTGGCCCTACCGGGTCACGCGTCTGACCCATCCCTTCCGGGTCGGCCGCAGCTCGGGCTTCGAAGGCATGGCCATCTCACCCAACGGGAAGCACCTGTTCCCGCTGTTGGAGAAGCCCCTGGTCGACGGCCCTGCCGGCACGCTGTACCTCCACCACTACGACATCCTGGCGCATGCCTACACCGATCAGCGGTGGTCGTACCTGCTGGACGCCGGCGCCACCAACATCGGCGACTTCGTCCTCTTCAACCAGCACCAGGGCTTGGTGATCGAGCGTGATGGCACCCAAGGCCGCCTGGACGCCATCAAGCGCATCTACGAGGTGCGGATGGGCGACTCCGGCGAGGCGGTGCAGAAGGAACTGCTGGTCGACCTGCTGAACATCAAGGATCCCGCCACCATCTCGCTGCCGGCCCGGCCGGGCGACATCGGCCTGGGAACGCGCTTCGCCTTCCCATTCGAAACCATCGAGGACGTGGTGGTGATCGACCGCACCCACATCGGGGT
>JBBQTJ010000064.1:0-13327 GCA_038213315.1 Planctomycetota bacterium | reverse complement strand
TCGCCGGCGATGTAGCTGTAGTCGCCCAGGGTCACGTCGCTGAGCCGCGTGCCGGGCATCAGTTCGGTCCAGCGGCCCAGGTGGCTGTCGCGCACGGTGCAGCCGGGACGGATGCAGGGCAGCGCTGAGAGGGCGTCGGTGCGCCAAGCGCCCGGGCCTTCGGGGAAACGCGGGATGTGATGCTCAGGCGTCGGCCACGAGTCCGTCATGGGCGACCTCTACATTGGCGGGCAGGCTGCCCGGGTTCTGGTCCAGCCAGCACTGATGCTCGTGGCCGATGTGGATGAGCAGATTGCGGCGGGCACCAGCTACGGCGATGGCGGCCAGGCTGGTGGTAAGATCGCCGTGGCCCTTGAGCGGCGCGCGCGCCGTGCCGGGGGCGAAGGTGGTGTCGAGGGCCAGCACATCGCAGGGATGGACGGCCAGCCAGGCGATGACGGTCACCGGAATGCCATAGGTATCGGTCAGCCAGGCCACCCGTCGCCCTGCGTGCTCGATCACCCAGCCGTGCACCGGGATAGAATGGTTCAGCGGCAATGGCGTGCAGGTCAGGCAACCGATGGAGATGGGCGCGTAGGGCGCCACCACCGTGACGCGACGCGGACGCGGGAAGTGCTCATCACCCGGATTGGCGGTGGCGTCCAGGCTGAGGCCGTCGTCAGGCCCCCAGGCGGGCACCGGGAATTCATCACGGAAACCTGCATGGTCGGCATGGTAATGGGTGAGCAGCAGGGCGTCGCAGTCCTGTGGGCCGCAGCCGGTGTCGATAGCGAGGCGCGTCCCGCCCGCTGTCACCAGGGCGCAGGTGTTGCGGCGTGACGGCCCGGTGCCGGCCAGGGCCCGGGCGCAGGCGCAGGCCGGATCGACACAGTCCGCCCGGGGGATGCCGGACGCGTCGCCAGAGCCGAGGATGGTCAGACGCATGCGGGCCGATCCACGGTGTCGAGGACCTTGCGGCCGGCGACGAACACGGCTTCGACCACGGCCGGGCCCGAGCCGGCGCGCACCAGCACCAGATCAGCGCGCTGCCCGGGGGCGAGGGCGCCCCGGTCCAGCAGGCCGGCGGCGCGGGCCGGCGCCAGGCTGGCCAGGCGCACCGCATCCGGCAGGGACAGGGGCGAAATGTCGGGCAGGTGCATCACAGCGGCCAGCAAGGACGGCGGATGATAATCAGCGCACAGGCCCGTGCAGGCCCCAGCCAGGATCACGTCGAGGGCGCGCACATTGCCACCCGAGCTGCGGCCGCGCTGCACATTGGGCGCGCCGAAGAGGGTGACCATGCCCGCCGCCACCGCCGCCTGGGCCGCGGCCAAGCCGATGGGGAATTCGCTGATGGTGACGCCCAGGGCGGCCATGGCCGCGACCTTCTCGGCGGTGTCGTCGTCGTGGCTGGCCAGGGCCACGCCGTGCCGCCGCGCCAGGTCCGCCAACCGGGCCATGCGCCCAGGGGCCAGCACCGCAGAGGCGACTTTGCCCTCGCCGAACGCGGTGGCCTCGGCCTCGCTGACATGATAGGTGCGAGTCATGTAGGCCACGTAGGCCGCCAGTTCGCTGAACTGGCCTTGGCCGGGGGAGTGGTCCATGAACGAGAGCAGATCGACTTGGCCAGCGGCCAGCAGTTCGGCGACCGGCTCTTCGCCGCCGCCGTCGGTGACCTCGTAGCGGGCGTGGACCCGGTGATCGACCAGGCCGGCGTAGGCGCGCACCGCCCGCACCACCTCGGCGGCGATGCGCGGATCGCGCACGCCCCACTCGCCACCCGCGAAGGACACCGCGTGGAAGACCGTAGTGATGCCGGCGTTCAGATTGCGACGGTCGGAGTTGGCCAGGGCGAAGTCGTGGGCGAAAGCGACCCGCGGCCGGGGCTCGACCTCCTTCTCAAGCGCGTCGCAGTGCAGGTCGATCAGGCCGGGCAGGCAGAGGGCGCCGCCGCCGTCCAGTTCGCGGTCGACGCCGGGGGCGACGGGACACAGGCCGAGGATGCGGCCGTCCTCGATCAGGATGGAGCCGTCCCGCACCAGGGTGTCGGGCAGGACCAGATCGACATTAGTGATCAGGCGGCGCATGGGACCTCCGGTCGGGTAAGCTGGACCACGTCATCGGCCAGGGCCGCGACCAGGTCAGGATCATGGAAAATGGCCAAGATCGCGACGCCGGCGGCTTTGGCCGCATGGATCGCCGCCACCACCAGGTCGGCGGAGCGCCGATCCAGGCTGGCCGTTGGTTCGTCCAGCATCAGCAGGCGCGGCCGGTGCACGAGACCGCGGGCCAGGTTCACCCGCTGGCGTTCACCGCCGCTAAAGGTCGCGGGCGGCACGTCCCAGAGTCGCGCGGGCAGGTCCAGTTCACGCAGGCGCTCCTCAGCCGCCGCGCGGGCCTCATCACGTGTGCTGCCCAGGGCGACTAGCGGCGCCGCCACTACGTCCACCGTGCCCTGGCGCGGCAGGCAGTGGAGGAACTGCGTGACGTAGGCGATCTCGCGAGCGCGCACCCGCAAGGCCGCGTGCTCGCTACAGGTGGCCAGGTCCAGATCGCCGTCCGCACCATGCAGCACCATGCTGCCAGTCTGAGGCAGGTAGGTGCGGTAGATGCACTTCAGCACCGAACTCTTGCCCGCGCCACTGGGGCCGATCAGCGCGGTGAGCCGCCCTGCGCTGACCGTAAAACCAGCGCCGGCCACGCTGGGGATGGATTTGTTCTGATGATGCAGGGTGAAGGTTTTGGCCAATCCAGCCACGGTAAGAACCGGGGCTGGAGTTTCGAGTTTCGAGTTTCGAGTTTCGAGGCTCGCAGACGGGGACGACGTCGTGCGACTGGGCTCTGTGCAGGTCTCACTCATTATTCACCTCCGGTTCGACGATGGGACATGCGCGACTCGAGACTTGAAACTCATAACTCAAAGCGCACTCATCACCAACTGCTGCGTGTACGGATGCTGCGGATCTTCAAGAATCTGATCGGTCAGGCCGGACTCGACCACGCGGCCGTGGCGCATCACCAGCGTGCGCCCGGCTAGCAGGCGGACCACGCCCAGGTCGTGGGTCACCACCAGCATGGCCACGCCCAGTTCGCGCTGGATTTCAAGGATGAGGTCAAGGATTCGCGCCTGCACCGAGAGGTCGAGGCCGGTGGTGACCTCGTCGAGGAGCAGCAATTCGGGGCGGGGCGCCAGGGCGCGGGCGATCTGCAGGCGTTGCTGCATGCCGCCACTGAACTGGCGCGGCTGATGGTCGATGCGGCCCGGGGGGATTTCCGTGCGGGTCAGCAGACCCAGCGCGCGGTCACGAATCGCCTGGAAGGAACGCTCGCCGCTGCACAGCAGGCGCTCGGCGATGTTGCCACCGGCGCTGACCAGGTAATTGAGGCCCAGATGGGGATTCTGATGGACCATGCCGAAGCGGGTGTCGCGCAGGCGGCGGGCGGTCTCTTCGCCGGTGGTGGCAAGCTCGTGCTCGGTGCCATCGTGCTCGCGAAAGACCGCGCTGCCGGCGGTGACCTGATCATCAAGATGGATGAGGCGGATCACCGAGCTCTTGCCGCTGCCGCTTTCGCCCATGATGCCGAGGATCTCGCCCGGCCACAGATCGAAGGCCACGTCGGCCACCGCCACCACGCTGCCGCAACGCGGACAGACGTTGGTGCCGGCCGCGTCGCCGGTGAGGTCGCGGCAGGATGAACAAGCGGGTCCGTGGATGCGGGACAGGCCCCGCACGGCCAATACGGGGCGGTCAGCGACCATGACTCATCCTTTCGGCGCAGCGGTCCTGATCATTGCACAACCAGCGCCGCGTGCCGTCGGGCAGGGGGATCTCGTCCAGGTAGGTATCATCAGTGCCGCAGGTTTGGCAGCGATGACGCCGGCCCGCGGCGTCGCAGAAGCGCTCCACCTGGAAAGGCACGTCGTCGAAGGCGAGGGGCACCACGTCGGTAAAAGGCGGCACGGCGTAGAGTTTCTTTTCGCGTCCTGCGCCGAACAGGTGCATGGCCCGACTGCGATGCAATTTCGGCAGATCCCAGCGCGGGATGGGCGAGGGATCGATGACGTAGCGCCCATGCACGCGCGCCGGATAGCGGTTGGACAGGGCCACTTCGTGCCAGCGCACCACGTCCTCGTACAACTTGACCCACAGCCGCGCATAGTCGCCGTACGCGTGCATGCGCCGCCGCTTGGCCTCACTCGGCTCGACGATCTGGAGGGGATCGGGATAGGGCACCTGATAGACCATTAATTGCCGAGCGGTCAGCGGCCGTTCGGGCGTGCGATGGCGGGTCTGGATGAGCGTGGCCTCGGCAGTGCTGGTGGTGGTGGCTAGCTCGGGGCAGGCGGCAGTGATGAAGCGCCGCAGGGCCACCGCGTTCACCGAATCATCCGCCCCCTGGTCGATGACCTTGAGCACGTCGTTAGGCAGGGCGATGGCGAGGGTGATCTGCATGCCGCCAGTGCCGAAGCCACGGGCCACCGGCATCTCGCGACTGGCGTAGGGCACTTGATAGCCGGGAATCGCCAAGGCTTTCAGCAAGCCGCGACGGATCTCGCGGACCGCGAAGTCGTCAAGGAAACCGAAGCGGTCGGCGGCGGGGTTGGCCGCGCGCGTGGTGGCTTGGCTCATGCGCCGCCCTTCATTTTCGCCCGGCTCGATCGAATATTTTCCAGATCACTCTGAAAGGTGACGTAATGCGGTAGCTTGTAGTGACTGCAAAAGCCCATGGCCTCGATACCGTCTACGTGGCAGACCACGTATTCGGCGTCCTCGGCGGGATGGCGGGCGCCGCGCTGCTCGCCCGAGATCATGGCCCGGTCGCACATCGCCATGGCGATGGCCTTGATCTCGTTATGGCCGAAGCAGGCGCCATAGCCCAGCGACAGGCGCGGTGGACCGTCAGTGCCCTGATGGGTCTCGTGCGTGGCGATGATCTCGCACTCGGTGATCAAGACCTCGCCGGCTTCGACCGCCTCGCCGGTCAAAGGGTCGGGCAGCATCACCGGCAGATAGCCGACGCGCAGCTCTGCCACCGTGGGATGCAGGTAGCCGTAGCCGCGCATGGTCGAATAGGCGATGGTGAGCAGTCCGCCGGTTTCGCCGCGCGTCAGGTGGGCCAGGCGCGCCGGGCGCGGAATGGGAAAGGCCAGGGTCTGACGGGTGATGTCGATGGCTTCCAGCGCCGCTGGCTGGTCGTCCAGCAGGCCCTCGGCCCGCAGCAGGTCCAAGACCTTGGGGAACTCGCCGGGCAGCGCGTCGGCCGGCAGATCAGCGAACCAGTCCTGCACCGCCGCGCGGAAGGCGGTCGCGTCCTCGGTCATCAATTCGTAGCGGAAGAGGCGCTGCAGGTAGTCGGTGGATGGGCCAAGAATCTGGCCGCCGGGGATCTCTTTGAAGGCGGCGGAGATGCGCCGCACCAGGCGAAGACCTTCACCGCGATGGGCGGCGCTTTCACCAAGGCGCGGCAGATTGCTGCGATGGGCGCGCAGGATGAAGGCCGCTTCGAGGGGATCGCCATGGGCCTGCTTGATCGCCAGGGCGGCCAGGCGCGGGTCATAGAGCCCGCCCTCGCTCATCACCCGATCGACCAGCAGGCGCAGCTGCTGCTGGATCGCGGCCACCGCTAGCGGCTCGCCACCGTCGCCGGCGCGCAGCATCTCAAGGGAGCGGATGGCTTCGGCGATGGCGGCCTCGCCACCGCGGACGGCGACATAACCCATATCAGCGCTCCACCACGCTGGTGCGTGGTATGCAGGCGATGCGTCGGGCATCGCAGAAAATAAGGTCGATGCCCAAGGGATGGGCGCACCAGCCGGCGCGCGCCGGCCACCAACCGGGGTGCACGCCCAGCAGGTGCAGATCGATGCGCCCGTCGATCCCCGGGCCCGACAGCACCTGGGCCGGACCTTCGCCCACCGACTGGCAGTCCAACAGCAGCGTCGCGCCGCGTTCGGGCGTCAGCAGGGTGCCCCGCGCGGGCGTGACCCCCTCGCATCCGCGCGCCGCATCGGCGAGGACGAACGCGGCCGAGCCCACGTCCGCGCTCACCGCTCCCAAGCGCGAGCGATCACCATCGGTGAGCTGGCCATGGGCATCATGCAACGAGCTGGCCGCATCGCAGAGGGCCGCCAACACCGCCAGCCGCGCCCGTCCGCCACCGCACCACGGCCCAAGGTCGGCAATGGTGCCGGGCCGGGCCCAGGCCTCGAGCAGCAGGCGGAAGGCTTGGCGCTGTCCGGTGGCCAGCCAGGGGTGATCAAGTGCGATCATAAAGTTTCACTGGGGTTCACTTGGTTATGGTGGATGGGGTATGGGTCGCAGCCGATGGGGCCCAACGAGGCCTGAGGGCGAATGCGGTTTGTGAGCTGGGCCGCCGCCGAAGGCTGCGCAGTGCTGCGCGCCATACCCCATACCCCATCCACCATACCCCTTCTCACCCCTTCTCATCCCCCCTCCTGTCCCAGTTCTGCGAAGTCCACGCGGGTGCGTTCGCGGATGGCGGCGCGCTGGCGGGCGGCCTGGGCGCGGATGGCGGCGCCCTCGGCCACCACCGCCTGTACCGCTTCGGCGCCGGGCCAGCCGGCCTGGATCACCGCCAGGCACACGGCGGCGGCTACCGCGTGGTCGCGATCGGCATGCAGCAGCACGGCCGAGCCGTTGGCTGAACCCAGCACCGCATCGTGCACCCGCACCGCCGCCTGGCCCACCGGCACTTCACCGATGAAATAGTGATCGCCGCGCACCGGTTCGTGCATGCGCAAGAGCCACAGCCCCTCGTGCGGGACCTGGAGGTGCTCGACCGTGCGATCGATGAGCAGTGACGCGGCCAAGGCGACGACCGCGTCGCGGGGCGCGGCTTGGAGGTCAGCGTTCATTGGTTGCCCTGGCTATGGTGGCGGGGCGCCCGGTTATGGTGGCGGGCGCCCGGTTATGGTGGATGGGGTATGGGATATGGGGACGAGGAGACCGGTTATGGTGGATGGGGTATGGGATATGGGGACAGCCAGGCATTTCCCGTCGCGCTATAGCCCATCGCCGCTCTACCCAATCCGCGCTGATCGAAACAGGAGTGATCTGGGTATGGTTGATAGTTGGTGGTCTATGGTGGGATCCTGCGGGTGCGGGTGCGGGTGCTGTCACCATATCCCATACCCCATCCACCATAACCGGGCTCCCCGCCACCATAACCGGCAAAGCCATCATCTCAGGTCCTCCCCATGATCGATCACCAGCTCAAAACGGTCGGCGCGAATGCGGCCGATGGAGTATTCGATGGGCACGCCGCGGTCGTCGTCGACATTGAGGGTACGCAGGCGCAGCACCGATGCGCCAGCTTCCAGCTCCAAGAGCCGGGCATCGACTGGATCCGCCGGCTGGGCACCGACCATGGTGGAGGCGCGGCGCGGCTGCATCCCGTAGCGCGTCCGCAGCAGGCTGTGCAAGGAGCCTCCCTGATACGCGTTGGCTAGATCCGCAAAGGGCTCCAGAGGCAGCCAGTGCGTGATGATGGTGGTGGGCCGGCCATCGACCGCGCGCAACGTCTCAAGCCGCCAAGCGGTGTTGCCGACCAGCAGCCGCAGGGCGGTGGCCACCTCGCTGGGGGCCGGCTCGGCCGTGGCTGACAGCAACGTGCTTTCGCGGCTGTGCCCGGCGGCGGCCAGGTTGTCGCTGAAACGCGCCTGGCTGTGTAAGGGATACGCGACCAGCGGGGCCAGGACGAAGGTGCCCAGGCCTTGGCGGCGGGCCAGCAGGCCACGGGCCACGAGCAGATCGACGGCGTGGCGCAGGGTGTGCCGATTAACACCGAAACGCCGGGTCAGCTCATACTCGGTGGGCAGGCGGTCGCCGGGCTGGTAGCGATCTTGCACCTCGCTGGCCAAGGTCTCGGCGATCTGCACATATAACATGCGCGGACCATCGCGGTCGATGGCGGCCGCCTCTGCTGCGATGGTGCGGGCCATGGCGATCATACCTCCACCGGCAATGGCTCGACCGTCAAACTGACCCCGTGCTGAGCGAAGCCCAGACGGCGGTAGAAGCGGTGAGCATCGACGCGCTTCACATTGCTGGACAAGGCCAGCTTGTAGCACCCTGCGGCCGCCGCCTGGTTCATCGCATGCCGCATCATCACCGCGCCCACGCCGCCGCCCCGTTCGCTGCGCGCCACCACCACGCTCTCCACGATCATCAAGGGGGCGCCATGGTGACCAAGATTGGGAATGATGATGGAGGTATAGGTGCCGACCGCGCGCTCCTCGCGCTCCACCAGCCAGACGACCATGGCAGGCACCAGGCAGATGCGCGCAAAAGCGGCGCGCGCCTGATCCAGGGGCATGTCCGTCGCACCCGCCTCAAGCTCAGCCAAGAGCGCCGTCACCGCCGGCAGGTCCTGCTCGTTGGCGGCGCGGATGGCAATCGCCGCAAGCGGTGGCGCACCGGCGGACTCTTGGCTTTGGATCATGGTCATGGCTGACTCCCGGCGGGCGACGCGGCGCACTTCACCGCTGGTCCATGAAGGCCTCGTGAAGACCGCGGCCGCATTCCCATGAACCCGGCCGCCGCACCAGTCATCCACCCGCACCCAGCACTGCCGGCCTGCGGGGATGACTCTGCCGGCCATGGACTTGTGGAGTCGAGGTCAGCCTGCCGTCAGGCGGACATCCACCGCGCCGTGGGCCGGGCCCGCACTTCATGCAGCCTTCGCCGGTGGTTCACGGAATATTGGCTGTCGCGGTCAGCATGTCCCACCATCAGCATGGGAGCCGCGATGATCTTCGTCCCGAACGCCGCGACCACCGCCCATGCCGTCGCGGTGCATGACGTCAGCCGCACCTTCAAAGCCCAACATGGCACCCGCCGTGCGCTCGACCGGGTCTCGCTGAACATCCGTCCCGGCGAGATGGTGGCCCTGATCGGGCCTTCGGGCTCTGGCAAGTCCACTCTGCTGCGCTCGCTGGCGGGCCTGCTGGTCACCGATCGCGACAGCGGCGCGATCGAAGTGGGCGGACGGCTGGTGCAACAGCAGGGGCGCCTGTCCCGCGACATCCGCGACATCCGCGCCGGCATCGGCGTGATCTTCCAGCAGTTCAACCTGACCGGCCGCCTGCCGGTGATCACCAATGTCATGGTTGGGATGATCAGCCGCGTGCCGCTGTGGCGTAGCATTACCCGAACCTTCTCCATCGCCGAGCGCCTGGACGCCTTGCAGGCGCTGGAACACGTCGGCATCCTTGACCACGCCTGGCAGCGCAGCAGCACCCTATCGGGCGGACAGCAGCAACGCGCGGCCATCGCCCGCGCCCTGGTGCAGCGCCCGGGCCTGATCCTGGGCGATGAGCCCATCGCCAGCCTGGATCCGCGCAGCTGCCGCCTGGTGATGGAGGCCTTCACCCGCATCAACCGCGACCTGGGCGCCACCGTGGTGGTGTCCCTGCACCAGATCGACTGGGCGGTGCGCTTCTGCCCTCGGGTCATCGCCCTGCGTGCTGGCCAGGTTGTTTATGATGGCGCCTCCAAAGGCCTGTCGCCGGCCGTGCTGCGCGACATCTACGGCGCCGAATTCCACGAAGCCGGGGGCGATGACGCCCTGGGTGATCTCAACGCCAAACCCACCATGGCGGCCGAGCCTGCGCTCGCCGTCTGAACCCCAAGGAACCACCGTGACCCGCCTTATCGCCGCCCTCGCCCTCTCCTTCACCGCCTCGGCCACGTTCGCCGCCGACGAGATCAAAGAGATCAACTTCGGTATCATCTCCACCGAATCCTCCGCCAACCTCAAGGACGCCTGGGAGCCCTTCCGCGCCGACCTCGAGAAGAAGTTCGGCATGCCCGTGAAGCCCTTCTTCGCCAGCGACTACGCCGGCGTGATCGAGGCCATGCGCTTCAAGAAGATCGAGCTGGCCTGGTTCGGCAACAAGTCCGCCGTTGATGCCGTCGACCGCGCCGGCGCCGAGGTCTTCGCCCAAGTGGTCGACGCCGATGGGCAGGCCGGCTACCACAGCTGGGTCATCGTCCGCAATGACAGCCCCTATCAGAACCTGGACGAGCTGTTCGCCAAGGGCAAAGAGCTCAACTTCGGCATGGGCGACCCCCAGTCGACCAGCGGCACCCTGGTGCCCGGCTACTACATCTTCGCCAAGCGCGGCGTGAAGCCCGAGGAAGCCTTCAAGCGCGTCACCAGCGCCAAGCACGAGGCCAACGCCCTCTCGGTGGTCGCTGGCCAGCTCGACGCCTCGACCTTCAACAGCGAGGCGTTCTTCCGCCTGCAGAAGACCAACGCCGAAAAAGCTGGCATGATCCGCAAGATCTGGGAGTCGCCCATGATCGCCAGCGATCCGATCTGCATCCGCAAGGAACTGCCCGCCGAGTTCAAGGCCAAGGCCAAAGAGATTTTCGTTGGCTACGGCAAGACCGACGCCGAGAAGGCCACCATCGCCGTGCTGAAATGGAGCGGCTTCCGCCCCTCGACCGACGCCCAGCTGCTGCCCACGCGCCAGCTGATCCTGGCCAAGAAGAAGGCCGAGCTTGAGAACGACGCCACCATGTCCGCCGACGACAAGAAAGCCAAGATCGCCGAGCTCGACAAGCAACTCGCCGAGTTGCAGAAGCAGCTCGACGCCCAGCCCAAGACCTGAGCTCGACGACAATCTGATTCCCCCTGCGGACGCCGGCGACCCCGGCGTCCGCAGCCATGTCTGGAGGCCCCGTGCACGTCCCGTCGATGCCCCTTCCCCAACATCTCCACCTCATGCCGCGCCTCCATCCGCCGCGTTCCGGCCTGCGCCGGACGGCCTGGATCGCCAGTGGCGTGGGCTTCGTAGCTCTGATGGTGTGGGCTTGGTTCGGCGCCGAGATGGCACCTGTCGAACTGGTACGTCACTCCGGCAACATGGCCACCCTGCTGAGCGATTTCTATCCGCTCGACGTGCACGGCTGGCGCTTCTATGTGAAGGAGATGGTCATCACCGTGCACATCGCACTCTGGGGTACCCTGCTGGCGGTGATCGCCGCCGTGCCCTGCGGCCTGCTATGCGCGGCGAATCTGACCCCCTGGTGGATCCACCATCCCATGCGCCGGCTGATGGATTCGGCCCGCGCGATCAACGAACTGATCTTCGCCCTGCTCTTCATCGTCGCCGTCGGCCTGGGCCCCTTCGCCGGCGTGCTGGCTCTGTTCGTCCACACCACCGGCATCCTCGCCAAATTATTCAGCGAGGTGGTCGAAGCCATCGACCCCCAACCGGTCGAAGGCGTGCGCGCCACTGGTGCCAACCCCATCGAAGAGATCGTCTATGGCGTGATCCCCCAGGTTCTGCCGATGTGGATCAGCTACGCCCTCTACCGTTTCGAGAGCAACGTCCGCTCCGCCACCGTGATCGGCATCGTCGGCGCCGGTGGCATCGGCATGGTCCTGCACGACCTGATGTCGAGCTTCCTCTACGACAAGGCCGCCGTCGTCCTGCTGATCATCATCGTCACGGTGGTCATCCTCGACGTGCTCTCGGCGCAGGTGCGGAAGTTGCTGGTGTGAGCCAAGTACGCTTCAATTCTTAGATAGGTTTATATTGACCTTTTCTACGACTGCGCGATGTTCCCGTCCATGCGTCACGATGAGGCCTTCAAAATCCTGGCGACGGTGGCGCCCGCCGACTTCCTGGGTGCATTTCTACCTGAAGTGCTGGCCCGACGCGGCCCACCGGCCCACGTAGTCGCCGAAGGCAGCGAAGTCCTGCCCGTCCTGCCCGGGGCCCAGCGCAGCCGCTTCTTTGATGTCGCACTGCGCTTCTCCTGGCCGGATGGGCACCAGCAGATCATTCTGCTGACCGAGCATTGGAGCCAGGGCCGCGCTGTGCAGGCCGAACGAGTCGCCTTCTACACCACCGGCCTGATGCTCCGCCATCCCGGTGTAACCGTGGTGCCGGTGCTGGTGATCGCCGACGATCGCGTCCAGGTGCCCACCGGACTGGCCACCAGCCTTGACGGCGTCCCCATTTTCGACCTACGCTTCCGGGTGCTCATCCTGCCGCGGGATCTGCTGCCCCGGTGGCATGCCGCTCCCAATCTGGTGCTGGCCGTCCTCTCGGCCCTGCTGCCCGACCTGCCCGCAGCCGAACGTGGTCATCGCGCCATCGGCCTGGTCCTGCGCAGCCCCGGCGGTACCACGTTGCTGTATGCAGCGCTTCCGTTGGTCGAGAATTTTGCTAGCATTACACCAGATGTCCGCCCCTGGTTCCATCACCTGCTCCAACAGGACACGACCATGACCACATTGCTCGACTACCTCAAGGCCGAAGGAAAAGCAGAAGGGAAAGCAGAAGGGAAAGCAGAAGGGAAAGCAGAAGCACTGGTCGACTTGGTCCGTGCCGGCGTCATCCCGCCAGCGGCTGCCCGTGCGCAATTGCAGCAGATGCATGCGGCCGGCGTGATCTCTCGCGTTCAGCTTGATGCCAGCCTGGCGGCCCTGCCGTAGCTAGCGTGGAGTCTGTCGGGAATAGCTACCGAGGATGGCGCAGCGGAAGATGTGGCAGATCCACGGCAGGGGAATGGTCGAAGGTTACTTCGCTATCTGACCTTCCCAACACCGCAGGAGGACGAGATTTCACGTTTGATCCAAGCCCTGCGCGCTGAGCCACGCGCTGGCATGGTGACGCCCTGAGCCTCGGCATTGCCGTCGCCGGCAGTTGTATCGACCACGCTCTGCCAATGGCCCTCCGTTAAGGCTAAGCCACGCATTCGAATTCACATGAGGGCCGGCGTCGCAGAGACTCGATGAGGTTAGAGGGAATCAGTCCATCTGGGTGAACAGGCCAAAGCAGCCAACTCCTTCGAAACTCTGTGCCTCTCGTTCTCCTGTGGATCGAATCGCCGAATTTTAGTGAAGGCTCGGAACACCGGGGATGTCCGCCTGAAGCAGGCCGCTTTCCCGGGCCGAGTGCAACTCGGCATCTCCCAGGCGGCCCTTCTCCGAGGGCCATTGCCCGATCTGCTTGAGGACATGCGCGTCACCGGGCGCAGACTGAACCATTTGTCTGGCGTCACGTTCACCCTGTGCGACCCATATTATCGCGACCAACGCCCTGATTTTTCCGCGCTGGAATCGCCTGTGAACCTTGGCGGTCGTCCTCGTTCATCCAGCACGAGGAACACGCCATGGCCACCAACGACGGGCAGGATTTCAACACTCTGAATGACCACGGCCAGACGCCTGCGGGCGAATTGGTCGAGGGCGCGGATGGGGACCACGATGCCCGCCCGGCGAACCTGGGCTGGACCGGCTGGCTGATCTCTGGCTCCTTCCATATGATCGTCCTGATCATGTTCGGGCTGATCTACTGGGCAGTGAAGGA
>JBBQTJ010000063.1:0-13374 GCA_038213315.1 Planctomycetota bacterium | reverse complement strand
GGGCGTGCCGAGAATACTGCCGGTGGCGGTCAAATGGTCCTGCCCCGTACTCACCAGGCCGAAATCCCCCAGCAGACAGCGACCGTCCGCATCAAGCAGCAGGTTCGACGGCGTCAGGTCGCGATGCACCAGGCCGGCCTGATGCAGGGCGCCCAGGCCGGCCGCCGCGTCCCGGGCGAGGCCCAAAATAGTCGCCTCCGACACTACGGCCCGCTGACGCAGGCGCAGGCAGTCGCCGCCCGCCGCCAACTCCATGGCCAGCCACAGCACGTCGCCCTGCCGTCCCGCACCCAGACAGCGCACCACGTGAGGATGGTCCAGGGCCTCCAACACTTGCGCCTCGCGCAGGAAGCGCGCGCCGTCCCCGGCCTGTGCGGCAGGTACCACCTTCACCGCCACCTCGCGCTCATCCGCCAATCGACGCGCCTGCCACACCGTGCCATGCCGCCCCGCCCCGATCAGGGTGTGGCAGATAAAGCCGGGCAGATCCGGCGGAGGGATGGCGTTGGACATGGCGGGTCCGATCACCGCGCAGTGGGGGGCGTCCTGGACGAGTTCCCTCGGCAAGGGCTGTTCACTGTGCGTATGACACGATACGGGCGAGCCTGAGCGTCGTTGCTAATGGACTGACGACGCTCCTGGCGTCAGCGTGCCGTCAGCCCCTCGTCAAGATCCTGCCAACGCGGACACACCTCAGGATCCAGGCTATCCGCGTCAAAGGCCTCCTTCACCAAGGTCCTCGCCTTCCGAGCTGACAGGTCGCTGAGCGCCGAGGCCAGACAGGCATTCAGCCGTCGCGACTGCTGGACATGCTCGCGCAAGGCGTCGGCCAGCACCGCGATGATGGGTGTCCGGGTCTGGGGATGGTTCATGGCAATGGCGACCAGGGTGTCGCTGGCCAACACGCGCAGGTCGATGGAGAGCGACTGGTTGAGCAACAGCACCTTAATGGGTTCGAAGGCGGCGTCGCCGATCTGTCCCAGGGTGTAGGGCAGCAGGTACGCCATCCATTCGTCGTGCACACGCACGGGCAGCATGGCCACCAGGGTGGAAACCGCAGCGACCGGCTGTAACAGCGCAATCGCATTCAAGGCATGGAGTGGCCCAAAGGTCGCCGGGTCATCTTGAACAAGTTCATGGATCGCCTGATCATCCGCCAGGCGCAGCAACTCGGGCAGGTCGGGCAGACCCAGGCCCATGTGCTGCAGGAACGACTCAGCGCTGGCACCTCTGGGTTGCGGCTGGCCCAGTGCCAGCAGGTGCGCCACCGGGGCGGTATAGCTGGCCTTGGCCGCTTCCCGTTGGGCCGGCGTGGTCAGGCGGCAACCGGCCCGCAAAAAGACCATGGCCTCGGGATGAGCCTGCCACGCCGGTAAAGCCAGGTCCTGCAGCAAGAGGTCCTCAGCGCTGGGCATGGGGGGCAGGGTCTCTTCATCAATCTCGTACAACGAAGCTTGCCCGGACTGTTCGGCCTTCGTCGCGGCCAGTCTGGCACCGGCCAGATCGCCAGCCAGGAAGCGTTCCAACACACCGCACCAGCACCACGAGGCACCGTCCTCCTCGGGCTGGCTCTCAATCAACGTTCGGGCCGCCGCCACCTCGCCGGCACCGAGCAACCAGCCCAGGTGCCGCACGCGCAGCGGCTCATAGCATCTCGCCGCCAAGCGGCGCAGGCGCTCGATCCGCGAGAGCGCCGTCGAAAAATTCCCAGCCCGGCCCGCATCCAGGGCCAGATCATAGAGCAGCCGCAGGTAAGGTCGTGCCCGCACCCGATTCCAGGCCTGCCCATCCTCGTCCGCCAAAGCGTCGGCCACCTCGGGCCGCTGGCCATACCGTTCATGTAGCGCGGCCAGGGCGGCGCACGCAGCGTCGGTGGGATCCTCCCAATCGAACAACACACCCGCCGCATCTGCGCAGTCCGGATCGATCACCAGGGCCTCACGGGCCAGGTCCCGGGCCTGGTCATGATCCTCGGACTCCATCGCCTCGAAGGCCAAATCCTGCGCTCGTTCGGATGGCGATTCGTCAAGCATCTCACCGTGCTGTCCCTGCCACTCGGCTGGGTCAAAAGCGTCAAGGTCCGGCTGGCTGTGACCGCCATCTCGCCGCCAAGCCCAGTCCATGGTGCGCAGGCACCGTTCCAGCAGGTACGATTCCTCTGTCCTCGACGGGGCCCGGCTCTGCCCCCCGGACCAGTCCAGTTGGGGTCCGCGCTGGGCCTCAGTCGCCTGCCGCGCCTGCGTCTGGCGACGCAAGCGCTCAGCCTTTTTCTTGGCTTTCTTGTCGGCGTGCCGCTCGCGGGCGCTCATGAGTGCACCGCGGTCGTCACACCTTTTTGACGGTCAGTCTGGCAGCTCATCCGTTCATCTCCGCCATCGCTGTCGGCGCCGGCAGCCCCGCTACCATATCCGCATCCGACCGGTCGCCATTAATGCAATCGGCGATGATATGATTCGCCAACTCACCCAGGTAATCGGTCAGCACCTGGTTCATCTCCTGGTATTCTGGCCACAGGAAGCGGTCCAGGTCCCAGGGCCGGATGCGTACGCAGACCGAGGTCCGGCGCATGCGCGGATAGCGATAGGGCCGGTACCCCCGTGCCCGGCACAGCGCCAGAAACAACCGGTACGACCAGGGGTTGGCGAGGGAAAACCGGTACTCATGCGCATCGTCAAGCCGCGGCGTCGGCACGGCGATCTGCTGCTGGACCCGCTCCATCGCCGCTTGCGCCGCTTGCCGCTCACCCGGCGTCGCCGCCCCGGCAAACAGCGCCTTGATCTTCTCCAAGCGGGCCCGGATCTGCGCTTCATCCGCCATGACGCTGTCCTCATCTGTCGCGTGAGACGGCACGCTGTCGGAACTTCGACCAAGGCAAGGTCGAGCCGCTACGCCCCCACCCGCACGCCTACCCGTGGTTCGGTCACGATATCGGGGGGCAGGTCGCCCAGACGCAGGATGGTCCCGGGGTGGGCAAGGACGCGGACTTCCAGATGGGCCTTGGCATTGTCCACCATGGGCGCGAGATCGGCCGCTAGCTGACGGGCGCGGGCGAGGTGCTGGCGGGCACCTTCGGCGGCGGCGTTGGCGTGGGCGTGCTCCTGGTCCAGGCGGGCCAAGCGGTCACGCAGGGCGCGCAGCACGTCGGGCCGGACGAAGCCCCCAGAGCCCAGGCGGAGCTGCCGGCGGGCGGCGTCGTCCTGGGCCCGCTCCAAGGTCTGGCAGGCCGCGAGGAGGCGTTCGCGTTCGCCGGCCAGGCGGCGGGCTTCCAAGTCGGCGATGGAGAGGTGCTGGTCCAGGGCGAGGTGATGGCCGGCCCACAAGGTGGTGCTGCCGCCGTGCCGGTCGCCCGCCAGGTCGACGGTGATATCGCCGGCGGCGGTCAGGCTGCCGCCCATCACCCGGTGCGCGGTGATCGAGCCGGTGGCGATCACCTCGCTGGCCTCCACCAAGCCGGCAATGCGCACGCTGGCGGCCATGATGCGACGCAGCCGCGTGCCACAGGCGGTGACCAGTCCGCCGGCCATCACGCCGGCCTCTCCGGAGAGGATCTGTCCGTCCACCTCGATGTTGCCGCCGGCGATGACGCGCGCGTCATGAATGTCACCCAGCACCACCACGTCCGAAGCGGTCTCGACGCTGGCGCCGGCCTGGATGCTGCCGTGCACCACCACCAGACGGTCGGTGACCAGTGGGCCGCCGGCGATGGTCAGATCACCGGCGACATCAAGCACGTCGACCACGCGCACCGCGCCGTCGGCTTGGCGTTGGCAGCAGCCATCCAACAGGGCGCGCAGCACCACCCGGCCTTCGCCATCCCGGGCCAATTCGATGCCCTCGCCGCACAAGGCGTCGGGCCGCGTTGCGGGCAGGGGGTCGCACGGCAAGACCAGGCCACGCACGTCATAGCCCGCTGTGCCCGGCGTGCCGTCGCGCCAGCGCGCCACCACCTGCCCAGCGGTGACCCGGCGCAGGCGGCCATCGGCGACCTCGTGGACAGTGGTGTTGGTGACATTGTCGACCAGGACGAAGCCGGCGGCGTGTCCAGGCAGGGCCGTCCGACCGGTGGCGATCACCGTCCGGCCATCGCCGCTGGCCGGGCCCTCCATCAGGCGGCGCACGGCCATGGCGTCCAGGCCGGCGCGGACGCCGCTGGCACGCAGGGCTTCCTCCAGGGGACGCGGTGGCACCAGGCTGCCAAAGGCGGTCAGGGCCACCGCCTGCATGCCGTCGTCACTGATGCGGACCACCACTGGGGTGGTCAGGGCATCGAGGCGTTCGCCGCGTACCGACCGGCCGGCCATGCCCGGGGCCGGTTCATCGCCCCGGGCCAGCACCAGGCGTCGGGCGTTGGGCGCCGGGCGGGCCGCAGCGATGATACCCTCGTCGCGCAGTCCATGGACCACGCCGGCGACGGCGAGGATGCGTTCGAGCAGGGCGCGCACGAAGGTAGCCCCGGGGCCCAGGACCAGGATGGCCGTCAGACCGGCCTCATCGATGAGCACCCGCTTGGCCAAGATGGCGAGTTGCTGCGACGTGGCATCGGTGCCCAGCATGCGCACCAGGCCTGACGGCGTCACCGGCGTGCGCGTGCTGGCCGGGCCACGTTCGGCCGGGGTGGGCGTGCGCGTGGTGGATGGGCCATGGTCAGCCTGAATCGGGATGCTGCGAGTCGTCGGGACGGGCCGGCCCAAGGCCCGGGCCAGATCGGCGGCCAGTTCCTCGGCATGGTGGTAGCGACGGGCGCGGTCTTTCTCGAGGCAGCGCGCCAGGATCGCCACCGTGGCCTCGCCCGCGCTGGGGCAGGCCCGGCGCAGGTCCGGGACCGGCTCCTGCACCACCTTGGCGATGGTATCCAACACCCCTTCGCCGGAGAACGGCGGGCGGCCCGACAGCAGTTGAAACAGGGTCGCGCCCAAGGCCCACAGATCAGCGCGGATGTCCTGGTCGGCCTGACCGCGGGCCTGTTCTGGGGCCATGTAGCAGGGCGTGCCCATGACCGCGCCGGCACTGGTGGCGCCGGCTTGGCCTTCCTGACGGGCCAGGCCCAGATCAGCGATCTTTACCGTTCCACGGGCGTCCAGCAGCAGGTTCGCCGGTTTCAGGTCGCGATGGATCAGGCCGGCCTGCTCAATGCCCATCAGGCCCAAAGCGGCATCGTGGAGCAAAGCCAAGGCGCGGCCCTCGGGTAGACGCCCACCCTGTTGCGCCAGCAGGTGCTCGACGTCGCCGCCGGGCATCAATTCCATCGCCAGGAACAGCCAGCGATCCTGGCGGCCGGCGTCAAAGCAGGTCACCACGTGGGGATGATTGACCCGGGCCGCGGCCCGGGCTTCGCGCAGGAAACGTTCGCAGTAATGCTCATCCCCCGCCAGCTGCGGCGCCATCAGTTTTAGGGCCACCTCGCGGCCCAGGGCCTCCTGCGTGGCCCGGTAGACCGCCCCCATCGCCCCGGCGCCCAGGCGTGCCCCCAGTCGGTAACCGGCGATCTGCGAGGGGACGTCGGCCATGGGACAGTATGACCTGGAAACCAGCTCCGGTCGACGGGGAAACAATCCGATGGTATACTCGACTGAGAGATTTGAGCGATGGAACCCGCGATTCATTTGCACCCCTTGCGCTGCCGAGCGGTCTTGGACCTGCCGCGTGGGCGCAGCGTCGCGGTGCCTGTGCTCTGCCTGTTGTTGGAGCGCTCGAACGTGCACGTCGGCCTGGTGCGCGAGGCGATCCAGGAGGCCACCGTGGTCGCCGACCACGACCGCATCCTGGTGATCGCCGACATCCACACCCTGGGCCGCCCGGTGCGGGCCGCGTATGTGCCGGCCGCCATCAGCGCCACGGTCGAAGCCGAAGAGCACCTCGGCCACCTGGTTCCACCGGCCACGGCCGGCGCCCAACCGGTGGAATTGGGACCGGGCACCCAGGTGGGCGTCGATGGCATCGTGCGGGCCACCCGCGATGGGCAGGTGGTCAACGCCGGCGATCGACTTGAGGTGACCATCACCGTGCCGGTGCGGCAGATCGATCCGCTGGTGGTGGTGGCCGAGGATGCCAGCCAGGCGTGGTTGGAACTTGAAGCAGGCGAATGCGTCGACCGGGCCCGCGCGGTGACGGCGCTGAGTGGCGCCATGGTGGTGCACGGCATGGACGAGTACGCCCTGGATGCCGCCACCGAGCCAGCCGGCCGCTTCCGTCGGGTGGTGGTGGCGCGCGCCACCGCCGTGGTCGGTGGGCGCTCGGCAGTGGTCGAGTATCCCCTTGAGGTCGCCCCCGTGGCGAATGCGGCGGGCCACGTCGATTTCCACGAATTCCGCCATTTCCACGAGGTCGCCGCCGGGACGGCGCTGGCCCGCGTCATCCCCGCCATCCTGGGCCGCGACGGCCGCGACGTGCTCGGCCGCACCCTCCAGGCCCCCAAGGTGACGGTGATCGAAGCCGGCAAGCTGACCGGACCGGGCACGCGGGTGACCGAGGCGGATCCCCACGTGGTGGTGGCGACCGACGATGGCGTCTGTCAGAAGCTGCATGATGGCAAAATCGAAGTCACCACCCTGATGCAGGTGAAGGGCGACGTGGATATGCACGTCGGCAATATCTCGACCCGCTTCGCGGTGGTGGTGCGTGGCGACATCAAGCAGGGCTTTACCGCAAAATGCCTGGGCACCCTGGTGGTGGGCGGCTCGATCGAGGACGCGCGCATCTCGGCCCGGGGCGACCTCACCGTGGCCGGCGGCATTCTGCCGGGGACACAACGGGTGAAGAGTCAGGCCGACATCGCCTGCCGTCATCTGCAGGGACGTCAGGTGAAATGCCGCCACCTGATGGTGAAGGGCCCGATCATCCAGGGCAACGTTTTGGCCACCGGCAATGTCACCGCCAAGGCCATCATCGGTGGCCAGGTGATCTGCGGCGGCAGCCTGACCGCCGGAGAACTGGGCGAGCCGGGGGGCGTGCGCACGGTGGTGCAGGTAGGCATCAATCCCTACGAGCGCAATCTGGTCGAACGCGCGCGCAGCGACCACGTCACCAGCGAAAAGGAGTTGGTCGAACTGAAGGACCGCCTGCGCTATCTAGCCCACCACCTCGAAACCGCCACCCCCGGGCAAGAGCACGACGACGTCCACGCCAAGCTGCACCACGCCATGGCCGCGTTCCGCGACGCCAGCCAAGTGCACGCCGCCGCCGCCGCCATCCTGGCCATGCAGGCCCGCTATGAACGCGACGCCGAAGAACTCGCCCGGCTGGCTGTCATCACCATCGCCGAGGCTGCCTATCCCGGGGTCGAGATCTGGTTTGGACAGAAGCATCTGATGACGGTCACCAGCATTCTGGCCCACTGCACCGTTCGCCTCCTCGACGGCCAGATCGTCAGCCAGTGAATGTCCCTCCGGCGCGAGCGGCCCCTCTGCTTCGTTTGTCGTCGGTCGAGTGGCGCTGCCACACGCCCTCATCCCGCCTTGTAGCTGGACCACTAGCGCAGGAGGGAACAAATAGCATTTGGGTGAGGCCTATCAACGACGAGAGAGCTGCCGCGAAGTCAGGAAGCAGTTGGAGCTCAGCGCTGCAATCGCCGCGGTTCCGGCCCGGTGCCGGGCCGGGGGGGCTCGATGGTGTCCAGGGTGAGGTCTTCGACCAGGCGATGCAGGCGCAGGGCTTTACCGCCGGCGGGCTCGGGCGAGAGGCTGTAGCGGGCCAGGTCGTCGCCTTGGCGCGTGGTCAGCAGCAGGTAGCCGTCCGGGTCGCGAACCGCGGTGACGATCATCAGGTAGGGGTCGCGGGTCAGGTAGGTGATAAGCTGCCGCTCTTCTGCCGTGGGCGCAGGGATGTGGGCGTGTCGGCCTGCGCACGCGGCGAGGAAGACGGTGACAAGGATCAGGGCCGGCGCGCGCATGGGCGGCATCATGGTCTGCTGAGCATCGGCGCCAGTGGGTCCACGGGGAGGATCCAGCCACCGCGACCATCGCCGATGCCGATGTCGGGCCAGCCGGCGAAGAGCTGGCCGGCCGGCAGCGTCGGGGCGCCATCTACCACTATTAACTGAAGGGCGGCATCGTCGGGACGGGGGCCGCTCCACACCACCGGGCGCAATTCGCCGCGCGGGTAGGCCTTGGCGTCAAGGCGCACCGCGCGATCGTCCCAGGTGAGCGGCAGCGTCAGGCCCCGTCGCACCAGGGTGGCCAGCAGGGCATTGCTGCGCGGGTTGCCGACCAGCACCAGATGGCGACCCGCTTCGGCGCGCAGACTGGTGGCGGTGTCGTCCACCATCCGGGGGCGGCCCATGGCAAAGCGGGCCCAGGCATCGCTGAGCTGCTGCGCCAGGCGGCGCGCATCACCGACTGCGGCGGTATGCTCGCGGGTGCCGACCACGATGGTGAAGGGGCCATCGGTCACCGTCGCCGGGCCGGCTTCAACGCGCAGGGCCACTTGGCGGAGGCGGGTCAAAGCCGGCGCCCAGAAGCCGGCCTCGGTCGGGGCGGGCAAGGACGTGGCCACCAGACCGGTGGGCAGGGCCAGGCGGCCATGCGCGCCCAGGTCGATGCCAGTCAAGGCGGCCGCCAGGATTGGTGACTGCAACAGGTCAAGGAGGCGTGGCTGGTCCAGGCGCACGGCGGTGGCCTGGTTCAAGCGCATCGCCACCCGCAACGCCCCGCCTGCGCCGTTCCCGATGCCCACCACCAGCACCGGCCCAGCAGGTGCTCCTGCGGCGCGGGCCGCTGCCAGGGCCAGCAGGGCCCGACGGGGCGCCAGGCTGCTCCATTGGCCGTCGCTGGCGGGATGGACCTCGACCACGGCCCAGCCCTGAGCCAGGGCCGCCGCGATGATCGCTGCAGGTGGCGCGGGCCAGTCCAGCTTGCCGGGGGCCGCACCGCCATGGCAGAGCAGCGCGGTGCCGCGGGGCTGGCTGGGCAGGTGCAGGCGCACCGGCTGAGCACTGCCATCCGCGGGATCACGGAAGGCGAGCAGGCGCCGGCCTCCGCCTTCATCGCGCCAGCCTTGGGCCGGTATGCCGGTCGCCAGCAGGTCCAGCAGATCGCGCACCTGGGTCCACGCGGCGCCCACGACCAGGCCTTCGGCCGCCTGGTCCAGCAGCAACGCGGCCAAGGGCGAGGGGTCAGCGCCCAGGGCCGCTTGGTGGGCGGCAAGCTCGGCGGTCAGACTGCCGGGCGTGGCGGCGGTGGCCGAGCCGCGCTGTTGGATCACCCCGTTGGCGCCGCTGACCGAGACGGTCAGGTTGGCAGGTGCGGGTCCGGCCAGCGGCTCGGTGACCAGGATCGGCACCACCAGGGTGATGCCCAGGGCGAGGGCCTCGGCATCCTGAATCAAAAGAGCCTGCTCGGCCACGGCCCGGTCACCGCAGGTCACCGCCAGGCGGATCCGCCAGGGACCGGCGCCCAAAAGGGGCGAATCGGTGGCGGTCGCTACGCGCAGGCGGTGCAGTACCGGCGGCCGCAGCACCGGATCGGCGGACACGCGCAGCGCGGGGAGCTCGGCAGCGCTGAGCAGGCCGCTGGCCAGGATCAGTCCGATCCAGCGGAGGGAACTCAGAGCGACTCCACTAGGCTTGGATACATCGCCTGATAGGCGACATAGTCGCCGGCGATCCGGCCGATGCGCTCCCGCTGTTCGGCGCTGAGAGGTTTGACCACCCGCCCGGGCACCCCCGCCACGAGGTGATGGTCGGGGACGATCATGCCTTCGGGAACCACGCAGCCGGCCGCGATCAGGGCCCCCGCGCCGATCACCGCGCCGTCCAGGACCCGGCTGCCCATGCCCAGCAGCGTGCCGGCACCGATGGTGCAGGCATGGGCGATGGCGCCGTGCCCCATGCTGACCTCGTCGGCGAGGGTGCAGGGCAGACGACGGCTGACGTGCAGCGTGCAGTTGTCCTGCACATTGCAGCGCGCGCCCAGGATGACCGGATTGATGTCGCCGCGCAGCACGGCATTGAACCATACCGAACAGTCCGGTCCGAAGCGTACGTCGCCAATCAGCCGTGCTCCGGGGGCCAGCATGCGCGGGCGTTGGGGCTGGTGGCCATTGACGGGGATCAGTGAGCTCATGGCGAGCGGCGCAGCGTCCATCAGACGCCAAAAACAACAACCCCCGTGGCATCAGCCACGAGGGTTGGCGTCAGTGCGCGTCGGGACGATTCAGGTCGCGGCGGGCGCGACGATGTCGACGAAGCGGTTGCGGAACTGCACCACGCCGTCCTGCAATGCGAAGATCGTAAAGTCGCGGCCCAGGCCGGCGCCGCGGCCCGCCTTGAACTTGCTACCGCACTGGCGGATGATGATCGATCCTGCGGTGACGGTCTCGCCGCCGAACGCCTTGACGCCACGCCGTTGGGCGTTGCTGTCGCGCCCGTTTTGCGTGGAACCGGTTCCCATCTTATGTGCCATAAAGCCCTCGCTGGTTCGACCGCCCGTTTGGCGGAGGGCGGGAATCTAGGAGGGGTCGGGGCGGATGCAAGGGGGAGAGGGGAATGTCGAAATGCTCGACTGCTGGAATGCTCGAATCAAAGAAGCCCCTTTCGACAGGGTCGGCGGATTCCCCTCCGATCGACATTCGAGCATTCGAGCATTCGAGCATTCGAGCATTTCGACATTCCCCCTCTGGCCTACGCCTGCGGCGGCATAGCGTGCGCCTCTCGCTGCAAGGATGGCTGGATGAACCGTGCGATGACGTTGTTGTGGGCGGTGTTGCTGGTGGCCGTGGCCATCTTCCTGACCGTCGCGGTGTTTGGCTATCGGGCCGATCAGGTGGGTGCGGCCAGTCCGCCCGGGTCCAACCCCATGGGGTTGGTCGGGGCCTATGCAGCCCACTTCCTGGTGCGGTCTTGGGGCGTGGTCGCCCTGCTCGCGCCGATCCTGGCCCTGGGCTGGGCGGTGGTGTTGTGGCGTGATCGTGATCTGGATGGCGTCGGCCGGCGCCTGACCGGCTCGGCCCTGCTGGTGCCGGCCATGTGCGGCCTGGTGCACCTGATCCCGGACGAGGCGGCCACTTGGCTGCTGCTGCGTTGGGATCAGAGCCAGTTCCATGGCCTGGGTGGCGCGTTGGGCAATGTCCTGGTCGGTCCGGATGGCGTTATGCGCCAGCTCTTCGATGTCGCGGGCAGCATCCTGGTCCTGAGCCTGGTGGCCGCCCTGGCCCTGGTGCTGATGGATTTGGGGCTGCGGCGTTATGTCCGTTATTTATGGCGCAGCGCGCGCCACCATGCGCCGGCCCCGGCCGAGGCATCCGAAGTTCCCGAGCGGCTCTCCACCGAGCCTTTCATCGCCCCCCGCCCGGCGCCGGCCAAACAGCGTGCCACCACCTCGATCAATGAGCTGGCCAAGCGCTTGAGCGATGACAGCACCCTGCCGCCGGATGCGGACGAACTGGTGCAGCGCATCCGCCGCCATCGCGAAAATCTGGGTCGGGGCGAGGGCAGCGGTTCGTCTGCCAGCATACCGGCAGTGACGGCGAGCGAGCCCGCCGCGAGCACTTCCCCGCTGATGACCGCGCCTGCGCCCATGCCCGGACCGGCAGTCAGCGAGCCACCTCCGGTGGCCGCGGCTCCACCTCCTCCGCGACCGGCTCCGCCGCGCCGTGATCCCGTCACCGCTGGCGGTGAATACATCCTGCCGCCGGTCGATCTGCTGCATGCCCGTAAAGAGCGGCGTGATGCCGAGCATGAGCACGAGAAGCATGCCACTGGCAAGGCCATCGAAGACACCTTTCACCACTTCAATATCAACGTCCAGGTGGTTGCTGCGGCGCGAGGCCCGGTGGTCACCCAGTACGAACTGAAGCTGCTCGATCAGGGCATGCGGGTGGGCAAGGTCGAAGGCTTCGAGAAGGACCTGGCGATGAAGCTGGGTACCGAAGGCATCCGCATCGTCGCGCCCCTGCCCAACAAGACCACGGTCGGCGTCGAAGTGCCGAACAAGGTGAAGGAGGCGGTAACCATGCGCGATTTGGTCGAAGAGATCGACCCCGCGACCATGGCCCTGCCCATCGTCATCGGCCGCGATGCGGTGGGGCGTCCACTGGTCAGCGACTTGGCGAAGATGCCGCACTTGCTGGTGGCGGGCGCCACGGGCATGGGCAAGTCGGTGTGCATGAACGCGATGATCTGTTCGATTCTGCTCTTCCGCCGGCCGGAAGAGGTCAAGTTCATCATGGTCGATCCCAAGATGGTGGAGTTGGCCGGCTATGAAGGCATCCCGCACCTGCTGTGCGCACCGATCACCGACATGACCAAGGCCCATGCCGCGCTGGAATGGGCCTGCCGCACCATGGATGAGCGCTACGAGGCGCTGAAAGCCACCGGGGTGCGCGACATCAAGACCTACAACGACCTGGGCGAGGACGAGGTCCGGGCGCGCCTAGAGCGCAAGAGCCTGAGCCTTGACGACCTGCCCAATGCCAAAGCGCATATGGACTACATCGTGGTCCTGGTCGACGAATACGCCGACCTGATGATGGTAAATAAAGAGGTCGAGAAGAGCATCGTGCGGCTGGCGGCGAAAAGCCGCGCCTGCGGCATCCACGTGATCCTCACCACCCAGCGCCCTAGCGCCGATGTGGTCACCGGCTTGATAAAATCCAACCTGCCCAGCCGCATCTGCTTCCGCGTGGTGGACAAGAACAACAGCCGGGTGGTGCTGGATGTCAGCGGCGCCGAGAACCTGCTCGGTAAGGGCGACCTGCTGTTCTTGCAACCCGGCACCAGTCTGCCGGTGCGCGGCCAGGGCGTCTGGCTCAAGGATCAGGAGATCGAAGCCATCGTCGAGCATGCCAAGGCGCAAGGCCGGCCCGAGTACGACGACGAGATCCTGAACGTCGGCGCCATCGCCATGTCCGGTGGCGGTGGGGCGGCGGGGGGCAGTGCGCCCGCCGGCGGTGAATGGATCACCGACCGCCAGTTCCATGGCGCGGTGCAGGCGATGTTCCGCTACGACAAGACCGGTGCGGACTTCTTCCGTCGCAAGTGCGGCATCGGCTACAACAAGGCCACCCAGTACGTAGAACAGCTTGAAGACCTTGGTTTCGTCGGCCCGCAGAAGGGCACCACGAGCCGCGAGATCCTCAAGCCATGGGACCAGTGGATCGACCTGCTCAAGGACAACGGCCACACCTGGCCCGAGGATGACGACACCTACCACGACCCCTTCCAAGGCCCGGGAGTCTGAGTCGCTCTGGTGCTGGCGAGTCCGCTCTCCTGGACTGGCACTAGCGGTGGACGTAGGGTAGCCTCCTCTTGTCATGGCCGCGCAGCGTCATCCGAGCGATATCATCCCGGTCGAGCCCTTGGGGGATCCTGGCTATCGGCTGATGGTCGAGCATGTCACCGATCTGGTGGTGAAGATCACGCCCGCGGGACATTATCTGTTC
>JBBQTJ010000062.1:0-13453 GCA_038213315.1 Planctomycetota bacterium | reverse complement strand
CCATCCGCACCTTTCCATGATCCGCTGTCACCAGGCGGGCCTGCGGGTTCAGCACACGCAGGATGCTCTCAAGCCGCGCACGTTCAGGCTGACTCACCAGGTCAGTTTTATTAAGCACCAAAACGTCAGAGAACTCAACCTGATCAAGCAGCAGATCAGTGATCGAGCGGTGATCGTCATCACCTAAGGCGATGCCACGTTCTTTGAGATTTTGGGTTGACGTGTAGTCATCTAGAAAGCTGCGCGCATCAACCACCGTCACCATGGTATCAAGACGGGACACTTGGCCGAGGCTCTGGCCATTTTCATCCTCGAAGGTGAAGGTCTCGGCGACCGGCAACGGCTCGCTGATGCCGGTCGATTCGATCAGCAGGTAGTCGAAGCGCCCTACACGCGCCATCTTCCCGACCTCGATCAGCAAATCTTCCCGCAGGGTGCAGCAGATGCAGCCATTCGACATCTCAACCAACTTGGCATCGGTGCGCGAAATCTGCGACCCCACCAGTTTGGCGTCGATGTTGACCTCGGACATATCATTGACGATCACCGCCACCCGACGGCCCTCTTGATTGTTCAGGATGTGATTCAGCAGCGTCGTCTTGCCGGCACCAAGGAAGCCGGAGAGAACTGTGACAGGGAGCCGGAGGGTGGAGGTAGACACTGGGGCCTCAGAAGGTGGTAGTGACCGACACCGAGATGGCATCGCTCTGATCGCTGGCGGTGCCGGCGATATCGCGGGTCCATCCCCCTGCGATCCGAGAGGATTCTAAGGGGATCAGTACCCCAGCGGTGAATGACCAGACGTAAGCATCATCGCCTTCGATGGCATCAGCGCGGGCATGGTGCAGTTCCAGTTCGGGTTGCAGCCAAGGGGTGACCTGCCAGCCGACCGCAGCATCCCAGGCGAACTCATAGCGCGTCTCCTCGGCGGCCTCGCCCAGGGGGCGGACGATTTCGACTGCGGTGCTCCAGGCCAACCGATTGATCCAGCCGGTTGCGACCAGGCCGCCGCGTAGCGCCCAGTCTTCGCCGGCGACGGGGATGGCGTCCTCTGCAGTGCCGCGGCCCATCGGCGCGATGACCCCGGCAGTCAGGGCACTGGCCAGTCGATCGTCCTCGCCCTGAAAGAATCGCCACTTCAGGCCAAGATCGACATCGGCGAGGCCGCTGCCGGAGTCGGGCTCGCCAGCTTCGGCAGCGGCCTGATCGGTGATCCTGGACCATCCCACCCCAACGCCGATATCCAGCGATTCGACCACGCCGTACTTCAGCCCCACACCAAGATCGGTCTGCCGGGCGCGACCGCCCCGATCGGTTGAGGTGCCCTCGGCATCCCAGCCCTTCGAGGCCCAGGCGTGATCGATGCCTACGGCAAGTTCAAAGGCGCCAGGATCGACTGTTCCAGCATCCTCGGTAGCGACCTTGGCCAGTTCAGGTTGGTCAGCACTCCAGGCAGCGCCTGCTGCGAGCATGAGGATGGCGGGTAGGTGGAAGACTGAGCGCATGCGGTGTCCTAAGACAGGTGGTTTGTGGCGCGCCGCTGTGTACGACGTCTTCCTTGTAATGCAACTAGGTTGCATTACAAGGAGGCCCAGCATCAACCAACCACCAATCTGGAAGGACCAGTCCCATGTCATGTATCCGCAGCCTCCTACTGGCACTCATGGCGGCATTTGCCGTCGCATCCGAAGTACTTCCGGTGGTGACAGGCAACACCGTCGTCCATGATCTGGCGATGCGTATCGGCGGTGATCGCATCGCCGCGACCTGCCTACTGCAACCGGGCGTCGATCCGCATACTTATCAGCCCGTTCCCGAGGATCTGCGACGGCTCGCCGCAGCCCGTCTGATCATCATCAACGGCCTCGGCTTCGAAGGCTGGTTCGAAGGATTGGTCAAGGAGGCCAAGGCTACCGGTACGGTCGTGGTCGCGAGCACTGGCTTGGTGCCGCTGACAATGAAGGGTGATGAGCACGAACACGCTGGTCATGGCCACGGCTCCACTGGAGAGGACGGTCTCGTCGATGACCCCCATGCCTACGCCTCGATCGCGAATGGAATCCGTTATGCCGAGAATATCCGCGACGCCCTGATCGCCGCGGATCCCGCTGGGACCGAATCCTATCGGTCGCGTGCCGTAACTGTCATCGACGACCTGCGTGCGACCGATGCCTGGGCCAAGAAGGAGTTCGCACATATTCCCAAAGCGCAACGCAAGATCATCACCAATCACGATGCCCTGCAGTATTTCGCAAAAGAATATGGTTTTGAAATCCTGGCCCCCAACACCGCCTTGGAGGACAGCCAACCGAGCGCCCAGGACATCGCCGCCCTGGTGCAGTTCATCCGCACCAACAGTGTGAAGGGTGTGTTCCTGGAGTTCGGCAAGAATCAGAAAGTGGTCGAGCAGGTGGCCAAGGAGGCTGGCGTTCAGATCGGGGCCGAGTTGTACCTCGACGGCGTCGGTCCTGCCGGCGGCCCGGCGGCCACCTATGTGGGCATGTTCCGCACCAACGTCCAGTCCATCGTCAACGGCCTGCGCTGACCCATCGGATGACTGGCTTCCCGGCGTCTGTGTTCTTACGTTTGGCGCTTGGCCTCGCCTTCACGGTTGGCACCGGGGCTATGGTCTGGCTCATCGAGCGGCCTCGCGGCCATGGGGATCTCCGACCCGTGGCGGAGGGGGTGACGAAGACAGCCACGGGGAAATCGGGTGTGCAGCTCACCATTGAAAGCTCATTCCGCGTCGAGGCCTGGACCATCCAGGTCCTAGGCATCGACCAGCCAGCCACTCGCAGCGATCAAGTGTCGTGGTCGGGCATCGTGCCGTTAGCTTTAGACGATGAGGTGCTCATCCAGGCCACGGCAAAGCCTGAGCCAGCCAGCCAGGACATCGTGCTGCCTCACGGGCTGAAGATCCGGCTGGGGTCTGCCCCCGACCGATTCATCTGGGGCAGCGGCGACATGACCGCGACGGCAGGGCTAGCGCCATGAGTCACGTCAATGTACGGTGCGAAGACCTCACCATCTGCTACCGCCAACGCCCAGCGGTTCACCACCTGAGCGTCGACCTGCCCTGTGGAGCGTTGGTTGGAATTGTCGGTCCGAATGGCGCCGGCAAGAGCACGCTTCTGCAAGGCATGCTGGGTTGGCTGCCCTGGACCAGCGGGAAGGTCACTGTGGATGGCAAGCCCGTACAGACCTGTGCAGGCCGGATAAGCTACCTTGCCCAGCGCAGAACGCAGGACCAGGATTTCCCGGCGGATGTCGAGTCGGTGGTGGCTATGGGTCGGTACGCCCGCCGGGGTCTGTTCAGCAGGTTCACCGCCGAGGATCAAGCCATCATCGATGGCGCTATCGTCGAGATGGGTCTCGACCGTCTGCGCCGTCGTCCGTTTGCGCAGTTGTCCGGCGGTCAGCAGCAGCGCGTGTTCATTGCCCGCGCCTTGGCCACCGGCGCTGACATCTTGCTACTGGACGAGCCACTCACCGGGCTTGATGAGCCATCCACGCACGACCTGATGAATCGATTGTTGGAATGGACCCGACGAGAGCGTCTGGTCATCGCGGTGATCCACGATCTGCACGCCGTCCAAACGTGGTGCACGCATACGCTCCTGCTCAACCGCGAACTCATCGCCTTCGGCCCTACCTCCGAGGTCCTGACTGAAGCAAATCGCAACCGCTGTTACGGGGCACGACCGGCATGAGCGATCCCCTGCAGTGGCTGATGGAGCCATTCCAATTCCAGTTCGTCGCCCGCGGTGTTGGTATGGCGCTGCTCTTGGGCGTGTCCGGAGGCCTTGTCGGCTGCATTCTGCTGTTACGCCGCATCGTTCTAATGGCGGATTCTTTCGGTCATTCACTGCTGCCTGGCATCGGCCTCGCCTACCTATGGCTTGGCCCCGGCATCGTCTCCTTGTTTACCGGCGCTGTGATCGCTGGCCTGTTCACCAGCCTGATGAGCGGCGTGGTCAACCGCCTGACCAGGCTCAAGGAAGACGCTGCGTTCGGCAGCCTGTTCGTCTTGTGCTTCGCGGGTGGTGTCGCCCTGATGTCCAAGATCGCGGCCCCCATGGACCTGCTGCACTACCTGTTCGGAAACATCCTGGGGGTCACCGCTGCAGATCTCTATCTCGTCTTCACCACAACCAGCATAACCGTGCTGGCGGTGTGCGTGTTTTACCGCGCCTTGGCGCTCGAGACCTTCGACGCCACCTTCCATCGCGCCAGCGGAGGCCGCAGCTTCCTGACCCATTTGGGGATTCTGGTAGCAGTGGTGATCAATTTGGTCGCCGCCCTCCAAGCAGTCGGAATGGTTCTCGCCCTGGGCATCTTCATTCTTCCGGCGGTGACCGCCTATCTCTGGTGTGAGCGGTTTGGATCGATGCTGCTGGTGGCGGCCGGGTACGGCGGCATGATGTCCTGCGTCGGCTTACTGGTGAGCTACCACCTGAACCTGCCCAGCGGAGCGTGCATGGTCGGCTGCCTTGGGCTGGGCTACCTGGTCTCCTTGGTCCTCAGCCCTCGCTATGGGCTGCTGGGTCGGCTGTGGCTCCGTCGCCGACATTTTGACGCCGATGAAGGCTCGGCGATCTGTGAGCAAAATTCCAAACGTCCGACATCCTTCGGCCCATGACGGGATTGGCCCTCGACCTGCTGATTTACAACGGCAACATGCACATATGCCGAAGGAAACCCGGGAAACAGTAGCACGGAGCCTCATCGGTGCCGCCGGTGGGCGCATAACCCGACCGCGAATCGTCGCGTTGATGGCGCTTCAGGAGGCAGGTCGTACCGTCAGCCACGCCGACCTGCACCGACGCTTGCCTGACGTTGACCGTGTAACGCTCTACCGTGCCCTTGACTGGTTGGCTGAGCACCACCTTGCTCATCGAGTTGCGGACGCCGATGGTGTTCGTCGATACGGTCCCAGCCTGCCCCAAGATGAACACCGTCATCCCCACTTCCACTGCACCAGTTGCGGCCTGACGACATGTCTGGAACAGGTCAACAATCCTTCCATTAAGCTTCCCGGTGGATTTACATCGGCCGACGTCGCGGTTCTGGTGAAGGGATTCTGCAAGACCTGCTCGGCAGCACACTGAAACAGGAAGCTTTTGGGCCTCTCAGGCAAAGAGCATTTCGTACACCCACGTGTCCTGCTGTTCGGCGCAATGACCATGACGAAGTTCCAGGTCCGATCTCCCGGCTGCAGCGTGCCGCTTCGAGAAACCAGTTCGCCGGTCGAGACCACTAAGACGACCTTGTAGAAGCAGTGGAGACCGACGCCCCTGCGACTGCCCAAAGGCTTCCGGCAGGCAGCGATGGAGGTGCTGGTGAAGGGCCTGTTTAGCACCTGTATTCGTCTCCACTGAATGCAATTCAATTGCAATAGGATCGGGACCTGGAATGCTCCGCATCATGACGGATTGCAACTCCATGGGCCGGTCTTCAGCCCGACTTTCCCGCCGCGGAGTGCTGATTGCTGGCCTAGGGCTCGCACTTGGTTGCACCCGGCGCCAAGCCCCGCAGCTGGTCGACCTGCCGCCTGAAGCCCTTCAGGCTCTTCCCTATGTCGATCCTAGACCCGCAATGCCGGCGCCCCGGCCAGGGCCCACCGCGGCACCTGCTGGCCCGGCCATCGTGCCGCGCGCGCGCTGGACCACCGCATTGGTGGGTCGGAACTGCGAGCCGATGGGGGCAATTGAGCGCATTACCCTCCATCACACTGGCGAACACCTCTCGTCCACCGGCATTGATGACCTCGATTTGATTCGGCGTATCGAGAACCACCATCGCGTGAACCTCGGCTGGGCCGCCATAGGATACCATTACCTCATCGGCAGTGACGGCACGATCTACGAAGGTCGCCCGCCCGCCTACCAGGGAGCCCACTGCGGTGGTAACAACAACATCCACAACCTAGGAATCACCCTGATCGGCGAGTTCGATCAACGCCTGCCCGTGGCCGGCCAACTCAAAGCCCTGCGCGCCCTGCTGGAGCACACCCGCCATCACCACGCCATCGCCCGCTCGGACGTATTCGGGCACCGGGACCTGCGGACCACGATCTGTCCCGGTGACAAGCTCTATGCCTGGCTGCAGCGCTACCGGCGGGCAGATGCATGAGTTGTCCCTGCTGTGGCTCACCGGTGTGCCTGACCCAGGCCGCGGTCGCGCTAACCGTACTGCTGGTGCTGCGCGCGCTGCCCTCCGGAAAACCTGCCTCCCCGCCCATGCCCATGACGGATGGTGCGGTGAGCGACAGGCCTGAACCCGATGCAGCGCGGCAGAACGGCAAGGGCAGCCATTAGGGCCGTTTAGGTTCACTCCACCCGACCATCGTCGCCCCGCTCGATCTGCTGAGCAGTGCGGTTGCGTTCCATCATGCCGCGCAGGTCGGCGGCGATGGCGGCCAGATGCGTGCGGGTCGCCTCGCTGGTGCCCAGGTGGCGGCCCAGGGCGTCGACCAGGGGGACCAGGGTCTGTTCGATGACCTGGGTATGATGCTGGTAGAGGTTAGCGTAGTACTTGGGCAGAGTGTTGATGATTTCGATCTTGGGCGCCTCGCCGCCGGATTTGGCGGTGGCCAAGGCCTGGGCCAAGCCGGCGATGGCCTGCTCGAGTCGCCCGACCAGATCGACCGCGCGATCATCAGCAGCGACCCGGCTGACCGCCAGGCTGTCGCGCAGGCCCTGCAGGCCCTCGGCCAGCTTGGCGAGCTGGACCACCGCCTTGGACGTCGGGTCGTCGCTGCCGTCGGTTTCTTGCCGGCGGCGATAGACCTTGGTGATCTCGGCCCAGCGGGCGCGCTGGGTGTCGTCCAGGGCGCCCAGCAGCTCGTGCAGCTTCAGCAGGTTGGCCTCGGCCCCGGTGGTCAGGGTCTGGGCCTCGGCGCGATAGTGGTCAAGCAGCACCTGGCGCGCCTCGGCGGCGGTCATGGCCGGCACGATGCGGGCCGCGACCTTGGCCATGTTGCGGTAGCTGCCTTGCAGTTTGAAGGGCGGCTCGGTGCGGTAGGCGTCGGCCTGCGCCGCACTGGCGATGTAGGTGGCGTTGACGGTCAGCAGGGTCTGCTGCACGGTGTGCAGGTGCGTCAGCACCACGCAGAGGTCGGCCAGTTCGGCGGCGGCGTAAGGGTGCTCCAGCTCGCCACGCGCCGTTTCATCGCCCTGGGCCAGGCGCAGCAGCCGGAAGAGGTCTTGGCGGGGACGGCTGGCCAGGGGCTGCAGGATCGCATTACTGGTCAGGCAGTTTTCGAGATAGCTGAGCGCGAAGGCTTCCTGGTGGCCGCCGAGCACGTCGCCCAGGTTCCAAGTATCGGCGCGGTTGGCGAGCATGTCGGGGATGCGGAAGCGCTCGCCGGATTCGGTGTAAGGGTTGCCGGCCATCACCACCACGAAGCGCTTGCCACGCAGGTCGAAGGTACGCGGCTTACCATCGATCACCCCTTCGATGCGGCGGGTGCCGTCACACAGCGGGATGAACTTCTGGAGAAACTCGGGCGAGCTGTGCTGGATGTCGTCGATCAGCAGGCAGATATTGTTGCCCAGGGCGAAGGCCAGATTGAGCCGTTCCAGTTCGGCGCGGGCGGTGGCGGTGGGCGCCGCGGCCGGATCCAGGCCGGTGACCTCGTGGCCTAGGGCCGGGGCATTGACCTTGACCATGCCGAGACCCAGGACGCTGGCGATGTACTCCATCAACGTGGTCTTGCCGTAGCCTGGCGGTGAGATGAGCAGCAGCATGCCCATCAGGTCGGTGCGCCGGCCCGCGCCCAAGGCGCCCATCTGCTTGGCCAAGTTGTCGCCGATCAGCGGCAGGTAGACCTCGTCCACCAGGCGATTGCGCACGAAGCTGGTCAGCACCTTGGGCTTGAGCTGGGCCAGGCCCAGGCGCTCACGCTCACGCGACAGCAGGGTGTGCTTGCGCGCCTCGTAGGCACGGAAGGCAGGCACCCGCCGCTCGGCGAAGGCCTCGAGTCGGGGCAGCCACTCGTCGATGGCGATGGTCAGGACGCCGCCATGGATGGTGGGATGCAGGCCGAGCAGACCGCTCACCTTTAGGCGCGTGCGAGCATGGACCTCGACCGGCTCGGTCTCGAGCTGACCCGCGACCAGCAGCCAGGCGCAGGCCTCGGGGACCGCGTGGGCGCTGCCCGGCTGATGCCGCGCGGCAAAAGCGGTCATGGCCTGGAGCAGCAGGCGCCAGGCTGCACCCAATTGCGGGCGCAAGGCGGCCAGGTCGCCGGCCAGGGCGGGATCCTTGGCGCAGTGGTCGCGCCAGGCCGCGGCCAGGGTGTGGGCTTCGCCGCTTTGGGCGAAGCGCGGTTCGTTGGCGTCGCCTAGTTCTTCGACCAGGTAACGGGCGGCCCAGGCGCAATCGGTTGCGCTGGCCCCCAGGCCGTGTTGGGTCGAGCAGGCCGCCACCACTGCCGCCAGATCGGCCGCCAGGGTCCGCACTGGCAGCTCATCGCCCAACTCGCGACGCACGTGGTGGGCGATGCGGCACTGGCGGCGCCAATGCTGGACGGCCGTGGCCTCGTCGACACCGCCCCAGGCCAACAAGCCCAAGGCGCGCACCGCCGGCGGAAAGCGCAGCAGCCCGGCTACCGCGCTCAGATGGGCGACCGCCGCCAGGATGCGCACGGCATCCGCATCGTGTACGCCGCGTTCATAGCCATGGTCATGGTGCGCGGCAGCGAGGCGCGCCACCACCACCAGGCGCCCCGCGTCAGCGCTGGCCGTACGCCCCGCCGGATCATTCCACGCCAGCCACGCCAGGTACTCGGCGCGAGTGGTGCGGGCGTCTTCGCTGGGCAGCGGGCTGTCCCAGAATTCGCGGGTGTCCTGGAAGGCGGCATCCGCAACCGGCGACAGGTAATCCGTGCCGGTGACCTGGAAACGCAACTCGCTGCGACCCTGATCATCCTCGCGGGGCAGCAGGGCCAGTTCCATGGCCTCGGTATTGACGCTGAAGGCATGGCGGCCCAGGCGCACACCGCCGTCGGCCCCCAGTTCGCTGCGGTCGCGGACCTTGCGCTGGCCATGGTCGCGGGCGGTGCGCAGTTGCGCCTCGCCATCGTCGGCGGCCACCACTGCATCCAAGCTGCGCAACTGGGCAATCAGGTCCCGGGCTTTCAGCACCAGCGGATCGCCGGCGAACCAGGCATTGAGCTCGTCGGCACTGGCAAAGCTCAGAGCGCGCCGCGCCACCGATTCCAACACCCGGTCCAGGGCCCGCTTCACCCCGTCGGCGCGCCGCGCCTTGGCATCCGCCAGCTGCTGTTTGCGGGTGGCGAAGGTCTGATGGATCTCATCGCGCTTGACCGCCAGCTCGGCGAGGAAGCCCTCGTGGTCGGCGAAGCGGCCTTCCAACTCTTCGAGTTGCACCAGCAGTTTGCCCAGCAGTTCATCGCAGCGCAGCGGCGAATCCGCCAGGGTGGCGGCATTGGCCACCGCCTGGGCCAGCAGCGCAGTTGAAGCGGCGAAGGCGGCCGCGCCTTCGCCGGTGGCCAATTCCTGCCGCTTCGCCGCCAAGCGGGCGCGCACGCGATTTACTGCGCCATAGACCCCGGCGATGCGTTCCAGGATGCCGGTGCGGGCGGTGGCGTCGGCGATCTGCAAGCCGTTGATCGTCTCGACCAGCAGATCTAGGCCATCGCCCAGCACCACCAGACGCTCGCTGAGGGGCTTGACCGCCACCACCGTGGCCAAGCCATCCACCGCGGCATCCAGGGCCGCGACCTCCTGCTGCTGCGCGGTCAGGGCAGACGGTTCCAGCAGCCGCGCCACCGCGCGGTCGCTGATTTGGCCGGACAAGGCTCCAGCTCCGGCCAGCACCGCATCCAGGCGCGCGGCGTCCACGTGACGCAGGCTACGGGCGGTCTCGATCTGCCCGCGCAGGCGGCGCAGGTCCAAGAGCAGCGCCAGATCCTCGTCCAGGCCGGCGCTGGTCAGGGCGGCGCGTTTGCGCAGGGCGACCAGCTGGCCATCCAGGCCATCGACCTGGGCGACCGCGTGGGCCGCGAGCTGCTGCATCTTGTCGAATTCGCCGATGGCCTGATCGGCAGCATCGCGCAGGGCCTCCAGCGCGGGCTTCAACCCTTCGGCGTGGCTTTGGCCCAGCCAATGGAAACTGTCCAAGACCTTCTGGCCCTGGCGCAGCAGCTCTTCATAGCCCGCACGGGTCGGGCGCTGAGCCGCCACCAGCCGGCCGAGGTGCTTGAGGTCCGATAAGGCCCGCACCAGATCGCGATTGCCGATGGTGGCCAGGGGCTCGGAGTTGCTGCCGGCGGGACGCGCCCGGTTCCAGTGCTCATCGCTGCAGAACGGCGTGCGCCAGACCTGCAAAGCATGCAGGCGTGCCGCCTCGGGGTCGGCACGAAAGACCACCAAGCGGCCATCATCCAGCAGGCTGAAGCCGTTGACCCGCAGCGGCTGATCGCATTCCCGCGCCACCAGATTGTAGCGCAGCAGGATGTAATCGCCGCGGAGGCGTTCATAGAAGCAGTAGAGCACGTCCTCGCCGCTGGGCGCACGCAGCGCGCGTATGAACTCCATGCCTTCTGCATCGCCCGGGAAGACCTTCCATGCACCGGACGCCAGATAACAGCCGCCAGGGAAGACCAGGCCCTGCCCCTCGGGCAATTGCTGGCAGGCCGCGCCGATGGCGTCCAGGCGCACCGCCTCGCGGGTCAGCTTGTTGTAGACGAAATGCCGCCACGCCGTCTCGCGGTAGGGACGGATGCGCAGCAGCACCAGGTTTTCCAAGCCCGCGTAATATATCTCGGCGTCATCCAGACCCTGACTGCGATCATCGACTGGCTCAGAGAGGATGCCCGCACCGGTCGTGGTGCTGTTCTCGACCTTGATGGTCAGGTCTCCACCCAGGCATTCGACGAAGATGGTGTCGAGCACGTTGACGTGCGGATGGGCGCCGTAGACGTGATTTTCGCGCGTGGAGCGTGTCCAGGCGAAATCATGGCTGGGCGGATAGCGGTAATCCGCCTCGCCGCGATTGTCCAGGTACGTCAGCGCCGCGCCGTCCCGGGCCCAGCGCAGCACCCGCACATCGCCGACCTTCTGGCCCAATTGGAAGGCGGCCAGCAGCCGCCCCTCGGGCCGCACCAGCTGGATGAGGCGGGCATCCTTGTAGTACTGAAAAACCTCGCGGAAGTCCTTGGCGAAGGCCTCGCCCGCCAGCAGCGTCATCGGCACCGGCTCGATGTGCGCCTCAGTGATGGCCAACTCGGCGAAGACATCGCCCACCGCCACCGCCGACTTCAAACCCAATAGCACATGATAACCCAGCAGCAGCCGATCGCCCACCGCCGCCAGGTCGCGCGGAATGCAGGGATGCTCGGTACGCACATGCACCGTCGCCGCCAACTCGGTCGGCGCCGCGCCAAAGACCGCCACCCGCCGTACGTTGAGCCGCTCGGCGCGAGTCGTCAGGTCCGCCGCCAAGGCTTCAAGGCGGGCGCGGACGACGGCGTAGGTGGAGTTATCGAGCGCGGTCATAAGAAAAGACACCTGTCACGGGGTCACGGGGTCACGGGGTCGCGGGGTCGCGGGGTCAACGATGAGATGACTGCGGCTGGCAACGCGTCTAGTCGCCTGTGGTCCGACACCGCGACACCGCGACCCCGCGACAGCTGTCAGCTCCTCTTCAGCAACCCCGCCAGCGTCGCCGGATCCTTGCCCAGTTTGCGGGCCAGGTCGGCTAGACTGAGGTCGCGCAGGCCATCGGCGCCCAGGCCGGCGGCCAAAGCTTTGAGGTCGTCGGGCAGGCTGCGTTCGCCGGTCAGGTAATCCTGGGTGGCAGCTTGCAGCAGGGTGCTCTTGCCGACGGCGGCATCGATGCTCTTGCCTACCGACAGGGCGCGGACGAAGCGTTCGAAGAACTCGCCGTCGCCGCCGACGATCTCGAACTTGGCGTTCTTGAGCGGCTCGGCCAGGATCTTGGCCCGTTCGCTGGCGATGGCGACGTCGGCGGTGATCTGCGCCTTGGCGACTTCGACATCGCGCTCCAGCTTGATGCGGAACTCTTCGTGGCCGCGGGCCTCGGGGCTGAGCTTGCCCATGGACTCGATCTTGTCGGTCAGACCCTTGGCCTCGGCCAGCATCTTGGCTTCGATGGCGCTGGCCTCGGCGATGCCCTGGTCGCGCACCACCGTGACGCCGGCCTTGCGTACGTCGACCTCGGCCATGCCCACTTCGCGCACCGCCTTGGCGTTGGCCTGCTTGACCTCGACCTCGGCGAAGCCGATCTTGCGGATCGCCTCGGCGTCGGCCTCGCGGACCTTGACCCGGGCCAGGCCTTCGGCGGCGGCCTCGGCCTGCTTGCCTTCGGCACGGCGAATGGCGGCCACGGCTTGGCGCTCGGCGGCGCCCTGCTCGGCCTCGGCCAGGACCAGCGTCTCTTTCGCGGCGTGGCCGGCGGCGGTCTCGGCAGCCTGGGCGGCGCCGACCTGGCGGATGCGGACTTCCTCGGCGTGTTGTTGGGCGCCCTGCACGGCGACCTCCTTCACACGCTTGGCTTCGCTGATGACGCGCACATCCTTGATACGTTCCTCTTCTTCGGCCACGGTGCGTTCGACCGCCACGCGCTCGCGGATGACCTCGGCGATATTCTTGCGCTCGATGGCGACGGCTTTCTCCATCTCGATCTCGACCAGGGACACGGCGCGCTGCCGGGCGGTGGCTTCCAGGTCGCGCTCCTTCTGGATGCGCTCGTTCTCGACCATCACCGCGCCTTCGCGATTCTTGCCGGCGATCTCGATCTCGCGCTGGGCCTGCTGTTTCTGCACGCCCAACTCCTGGTCGGTGCTGATGCGCGCCTGTTCAGACTTCTGCCGCTCCTCTGACTCGACCTTGGACTGCTCGGCGGCCTCGCGGGCGCGCACCGTGGCGATCTCGCGGTGCTGACGCGCCTCGGCCTCGGCTTGCTGGCGTTCCAGGGACAGGATCGCCTCGCGGGTCTCCACGTCCTGCTTCTTGATCACCTTCTCGCCTTCGCGCTGGATCTCGTTGGCTTTGATCCGCTGGGTGGTGGTCAGTTCGATGATCTTCTTGCGACCCTCGGCATCGAGGATGTTGTCGGGATTGAGCAATTCGAGCGGCGTCTGTTCAAGATAGTCGATGGCAGCGTCTTCCAGACTATAGCCGTTCAGGTCGCGGCCGATGACCTGCACGATCTGATCTTTGAAGATCTCACGGGTGTTGTAGAGGTCGATGAAGTTCATCTTCTTGCCGACCGACTTCAGCGCCTCGCTGAACTTGGCCTGGAAGAGATCCTCGATGGTCTTGCGGTCGCTGGCCCGGGATACGCCCACACTGCTGGCAACCTTCAATACATCCTCGGTGGTCTTGTTGATGCGCACGAAGAAGGCGACTTTGATATCGGCGCGGATGTTGTCGGCGCAGATCAGGCCGTTCAGGCCCTGGCGGTC
>JBBQTJ010000061.1:0-13470 GCA_038213315.1 Planctomycetota bacterium | reverse complement strand
GATGATGGGGCGAGGGCTCAGGCCCAAGAGGCCGTCGACCATGGCGGTGGCCATATTGCCGCCACCGATGAAGGAGATTGGGTCCATGGGCGACACGCTACAACCCAATGTGCCGGCGCCACGACTCCCTGCCGGAGCGGGTGTAACGTCCCATGGCGCGGTCGACGTGCCTGTGGTATGCTGGCAGACCGTGAGCCGTAGCGCCGTCCTTGATACCGCCCTCGTCACTGCCATCGGCATGGGCGACCAGTTATTGACCCTGACCGGGCCAATCATCAACGAATACCACCCCACGGTGGGCGAGGCGATGTTTGCGATCCGCAGCGAAGAGCTGAGCGAAACCGCCTATCTTGAGCGGCGCTATGTCCTCGAGAACGGCGTCTCGATCAAGGCCGCCATTGGTAAAGGCGACAAGGTCCTGGTCTGGGCCCAACGCGTCATGCGGCCAGCCAATTCCAATCCCACCGGCCCATTGTTCGAGCTTTTGGTGGCGCGCGAATTCTTCCTGCTCGCCGACTGGCGCGAGTTCGGCCGCTTTCGCCAGTTCCTCAAGTCCATGCGCATTCTTGATGCCCAGTCCCGCGCCTGGCTGTCCGAGCACCACAAGGAGTTCGGCGAACTGGCGCGGGTCGAGGCCGGCATCATCCGCATTCTACAGTGCCTGGCCCATGTAGCCGAGTGGCCCGACCTGGACGACAATAGCTCCGACAACGGCGAAACCCTTGAGCGGATCGCGAAGACCTACTCGGCGGATCTGGCCAAGGTGCGCACCAGCCCGCTGCTGCCACCCCGGCTGATGGCCCTTGAGCCGACTGCACGCTTCAATCTGTTCCGCATGCTCAGCTACGTCGAGGACCCCCAGGGCGGCGCGGCGGCGATGCTGAAGTTCCTCGCGGTCATGGCGGCCGCCACCGGCGATGGCGACTTGGCCACTACCGCCACCCGCATCACTTCTGGCCAGGAATTGTCAAAGGTGCTTACCGGGCTGCGGCGGTGGCTGCTGTCACCGCGCCGGCCACCGGCGGCTGCCCCGACACCATTGTAAAGCTGCTGCGGACGGCCTTGGCCTTGTCGCCGGCCATGCCCAGTAATTCCTCGACCTTGGCCGTCTCGTCGTTGGCCAGCAGGAAGAATCCGGCCTGGGCATTGTCACCACGATCGAAGGCGCGCCGACACGTCACCGCCAGGCGCGATCAGCTACGGTCAGCAGAAGCGACAAGGCGTTTAGGTGGTTCATTTTGGCTTACGTAGCCCTAAACGGCGTACCCGCGAGAGCTGCGACCGTTGCCACGGTGTCATTGAAACCGTGGCGCGCCGCCCTGCCCGAGTGCGCTCTTCGGACTTGCAGCCCGATGGCCGCCACACCATAACCAACCCCACCGAGGTCGTCATGCGCATCCTGCCCCTGTGTGCCATCGTCGCTGCCACCGTCCTGTCCATTGGTTGCACGCGGCAAGAGCCCCCTGCCGCTCCACTGGCACCGCCCGCCCCGCTCAGCGGCTGGACGACGGACGACAGCACTGCGGTGGCGCAGTCCCTCATCGACGCCTCTTTGGCCGACCCCTGGAGCGGCCGCTTCAAGGACCGTGCCGGCCGGGTCCCGGTGGTGGCCATGGGGGCCCTGGAAGACCGCACCGGCGACCACGTGGACGTCGCCTCCTTTGCCCAGGCCCTCGCGGCGCGGCTCGCGACCAGCCCGGCCGTGGCCCTCGCGGGCACCGACCAGGCCGCCGACGTGACCCTCAGCGGCACCATCTCACTGGTCAAGGTTCAGGGCGAAGCTCGTTTCCAGGTCGACCTGCGCCTGCGCAATGCCAGTGGCGACGCGGAATGGCAGTCGGGCCTTGAACGCCCGCGTCAAACCCCCTGATTCAACCCCAAGCCGGCCCCCATCGTGCTGTGCGCCAAGCGCCAGCCGCTGGATAGGCATGGCCTGGCCCTGTCCCCTAACCCGAACGGGCGGCGTCTGATGCACCGCCCGGTGAGCCTTCCCGGTCGCCTTGCGCCGGGGGGGGGCGCATCCACGATCCCGGCTCCACATCCCCCTGGTCGGGCGCGCCGCCAGCGGCGCCGGGAGTTGCCCATGCGCACAGTTTGCCGTTCCTTGTCCTTGGCCGTCCTGGCCTGCTGCTCCGTCGCGGTGACCGCCGTCGACAAGGGCGAGCCCAGCACTCAGTATCTGGAACAGCGTAAAGAGCTGGAGCAGATGCTGGAGCGGCGCAATCTCGAACTCTACGAGTTCCATTTCACGGCGCTGGCCTTCGATCAGGTCGCCCTGCAGGATCGCCTGGGCAACGTGAAGGTCGTCTACTACTTGACCTTCCGTCTGCGCAATCAGATGGGTGACGCCCAGTCCCAGCCGTGGAGCGAGTACAAAGGCTACAACGAGGTCCTGGCCACCATCGCCCAGCAATATGAGGCGGCCAAGATCACCAAAGAGGCCGGGACGGCCCTGGCCATCGCCGACGTGAAAGAGGTGCCGGCCGCCGACGCCGTCATCCTGCGCCGCGATGATGCTCAGGTGAAGCCCCGCCAGGTGGCTATCACCGCGGTGATCACCGACGAGAATGGCACCCGGCTGCGCCTGCTGGACGACAAACCCGGCGCCGGCCCGCAAGAAACCTTCAATTTCGCCGACATGGGCGACACCTCGATCAGCACGGTGTCGCAGCTGGCCCGCACCAAAGTCGAAGAGACGGTGCAACGCAAGCTGCTGCTGACCGATGAGATCCGCACGCTGACCCTGCCGCCCTACGATGCCACCAAGCGCAATGAGTACGGCTGGGCTGATGGCGAAGTCTATGGCGTGCTGCTGTTCAACGACCTCAGCGACCTTGGTGATCACTTCATGGTCGAAGTGCGCGGCCTGTCCAACAAGTACCGCATCCACTGGCCCGAGACGCCCAGCGGCAAGGTCGAGGACTACCTCACGGCCGACTTCCTGCGCCGCTCCTTCGTCCTCGAGTACGACCGGCCCGGTGACGAGCACCAGCGCGACTTGGATTCTCTGGTCCTGATCAAGTCGGACTGGCAGTGGCGCCAGGCCTTCGAGCGCATCGCCGAACGCAAGGCGATGGCCTATAGCCGCTATTACCTCAGCAATATCGCCACCCAGGCGGACGAAGCCGTCAACAAGACGGTGGAAGAGGAGTTCTGGGCCGATTACGCCACGGACCGCAAGTCCTACGATAAGTTGCCGGACCTGCAGGCCGAGTTGAACAATCGCGAAGTCCCCAAGTAATGCCGTCCCTTCACCCACTCGACCCCGCGCTGCCGCCGGCAGAAGCCTTCGCCCGGCTGGACGATCGCGAGCGTCGTCTGCTGGTGGAGGCCAAGACGCTGTACGGTGGTCTGGCCGATGCGGCCGAGGACCTCCGTCGGCGCATGGCTGGCCGTCCTTATCTGTACCATCTTCCTGGCGATCCGGCCGAAGCCCTGCCTGGGCTCGAACGGCTCGCTCGTTATGAACTCGCCTGCGGCACCACCTTTGACGAGGTGGTGGATGCAGCTGTCGGCTCCCTGTCGGAGGTCTCCCGGTGATGCGTTCCCGCCTTGCTGTCCCTGTCCTCGCTACCCTTGCCCTGGCCGGTCTGGCCGGCTGCAACGGCGGCGCCCGCCCCACCGCCCAGTCGGCCACTGACGGCACGCCGGCAGCGTCCTCGGCCACCGCCTCCAGCCTGGCGCGCACCCTGGCGCAGACGCCCTTTCAACGCAGTTGGGATCTGCAGCTGCCCGCCGCCGTCGAGCGCAGCTGGGTCCTGCCCGAACTCACCGGCCTGGTGTTCTTCCAGGTCGCCAACACCCACAGCATCTACGCCGTGGACAGCATGAGCGGCAACACCCGCTGGGTCAGCCCGCCCCTGCCCTCGGCGCTGCAGCAGCCCGCCGGCGCCTCGGTCTATCAAAGCAGCTACGAAAAGGCTGACGAGCCGGTCTTCGACCGCCGCCTGTGGGTGATCGCCGACGACATCCTGTTCTGTCTCGATGTCGCCACCGGCCAGCTGGTGTGGCGCTATGAGCTGCCGTTCTCGCCCAGCACCGGTCCGGTCGCCATCGGCCCCGATGGCAATGTGCGCGTCTTCTTGGGCGATCACGATTCCCGCCTGCAAGTCGTCAGCTGGGAGCCCAAGCGCTCCTTCCCCTACATGGCTTGGCAGTGGAACCTGGGCCACACCCTTAACGCCCAGCCCACGCAGTACGAAGAATTGGTCTACGTCACCGACCACAGCGGCGAGATCAACTGCTTCACCCTCGATCGGCAACGCACCTGGCACTACGCCTCGGGCGGCGCCATCCATGGCTCGGCCACGCCGCGTCGCCGCGCCCTGTTCGTGGGCAACGAGGACAACACCTTCCTGGCCCTCAACCGCCTCACGGGCGAACGCCTGGGCCAGCTCAACCTCAACGGTCCGATCCGCCGCGCCCCGCTGGTGTTCAATGGTGAAATCGACCGCGTCTACGTGTGGGTCGAAGGCGCTGACGCCAAGGTCGCCGGCTTGTACGCCCTAACTGCCCGCAGCGACACCACCACCTCCCCGGATGCCAACGCCATCAAGCGCGAGATCATGCGCCTGGGCGTCGCCTGGCGCCATCCCGGCACCCCCAGCCTGGTGGCCAGCACGCCCCAACACCTCTTCGTGAAGGACGCTGACAGCACCGTGGTGCAGGCCCTGAGCCGCGCATCGGGCGCGGTTGATTGGACCTGGGACCTCAATGAAGAGCGCGCCGCCAGCAAAGACAAGGATGCCGCCCTGGCCCTGGTCACGACCTATCAGGATGCCACCGACCAGAGCCGCACCATCTTCACGGTGGACGGCAAGGGTCTGGTGATGGCCTATCGCTACTTCCGCTACGTGCCGCCCAGCGCAGAGGTGGCTGCTCCTATGTCCAAGGCCACGCCGGCTGCAAAGGCCGCGCCAGCGGCGAAGGATGCAGCGCCCGTTGATAAATAAGCCCCGCTGTGGTCCGCTCCGTGCCTGACCGGCCGGCGCGACCAGCAGTGCCGAAGCTTCACGAGCCATGGGCGCCTGCCCATGGCTCGTCTGTTTTCACGAGGCGTGGATGGCGGCGCCGACAAGCGCCCGTCGACAGGCGGCCGGCGGCCGGATGATGCCCGCATGATCCTCGACACGGCCTATGCCGAAGCCGCTGAAGCGGTGCGCGCGGCAAACGACATTCTCATCACCACCCACGTCAATCCCGATGGGGACGGCATCGGCGCAGGACTCGCCCTGTGGCACGCCTTGACCAGCCTGGGCAAGCGGGTGCGCTTCATCGCCCCCAGTGCGGTGGCTTCGCTCTACAATTTCCTGCCTGGCTTTGAGCAGTTGACCACCATCACTACTGAAGCTGCGGTCGCCGCCGAGCTTGGCGCCGAGTTGATGATCAGCTGCGATTGCGGTGATCGCGAGCGTCTGGGCCTGGTCGTGAAGGTGCCCCACGGCCGCCTGCTGAATCTGGACCACCATGTTACCAATACGCGTTTTGGTCAGGTGAACGTGGTGGATGAACAGGCCGAAAGCACCGGGGTAGTGGTCGAGCGACTGCTCTCGCGCCTGGGCGTCGGCCTTGACCGCACCCTGGCCGAATGCCTCTATACCACCATCGTCTTCGACACCGGCCGCTTCATGCACAGCAATACCACCGCGCACACCCTGCGCTGGTCGGCGCGGTTGCTGGACACCGGCATCGACGCCTCGGCGATCAATCGTCGGCTGACCTATACCCGCAGCGTCCAGGACCTGGCCTTGCAGCGTCTGGCGATCGAGCGCCTGCGCCTGGACGATGGCCCACGCATCGCCGGCATCGTGCTGACCAAGGAGGACATCCTGACCGTGGGCAAGCCCGAGGACTGGGGCGATCTGGTCGAAATCCCCCGCAGCCTGGCTGGCAATGAAATCGCGTATCTGATCCGCGAGCACAGCGACGGCGCCAGTGCCAAGGTGAGCCTGCGCAGCAACCCGCCGGTGGCGGTCGGCCCGGTGGCGCAGGCCTTTGGCGGCGGCGGACACGCCCAGGCAGCGGGCTGCACCATCATCGGCACCATCGGCGACATCACCGCCACGGTGGTGGCACGACTGAAGGCCCTGGACGGCTGAGCTACTGGCGCGGCGCTTGCTTAAGGGCGCCGTCGCCGATCACTTTATGTGCATGTGCTTCGGCTTCGCGCGGCATTGCGCAAAGTTCGGCGTATTGACGCAGCAGATGGGCCCGACCTGATCCGGCGCTTCACCTGTGCGCCCGAGGTTCCATGTCCCGCTTCGCCGGTCTGATCATCCTGTGGTGCTGCCCCGCCCTCCTCTCCTGCGCTGACCCTACGGCCCCGGCCGCCGTCGTCACTGCTGCACCGGTGATCAACAGTGGCGACACCGCCTGGGTGCTGACCTCGGCCGCCCTGGTGCTGTTCATGACCATCCCCGGCCTGGGCCTGTTCTATGCCGGCCTAGTCCGCACCAAGAACGCCCTCGCCGTGATGATGCAGTGCTTCACCTGCACCGCGGTGATGACCTTGCTGTGGGTGCTGGTCGGCTACAGCCTGGCCTTCGACCAAACGCATATGAGCACCACTGGCCTGAACCTACAGAGCTTCGTGGGCTGGTTCGGCAAGGCCGGGCTGCTGGGCCTGACCGCCGACAGCGTCCATCCGCTGATGCCCACCGTGCCCGAGGCCGCTTTCTGCATCTTCCAGCTTTCCTTCGCGATCATCACTCCGGCCCTGCTGGTAGGCGCCTTCGCCGAACGCATCCGCTTCTCGGCCATGCTGCTGATCACCTCGGCGTGGATGCTGCTGGTATATTGCCCGCTGGCGCACATGGCGTGGGGCGGCCCCGGTGCCCTGTTCTTCGACTGGGGCCTGCTGGATACCGCCGGCGGCACGGCCATCGAGACCAACAGCGGCATCGCCGCCCTGGTGCTGGCGCTGATGGTCGGACGCCGGCAAGGCTTTCCCCAGACGCCGATGATTCCGCACAACATGCTGCTGTGCGCTACCGGCGCCGGCATGCTGTGGGTTGGCTGGTTCGGCTTCAACGCTGGCGGGGTGGGCGCCGCCAACGGCACCACCGCGATGACGGTGCTGGCCACCCAGCTGGCCGCCGCCGCTGCGGCGGTCACCTGGTCGCTGATCGAGTGGTTCAAGAACGGTAAGCCCAGCGCCCTGGGCGCGATCACCGGTGCCGTGGGCGGCCTGGTGGCGATCACGCCGGCGGCGATGTTCGTCGGGCCCCTGGGCGCCATCGTGGTCGGCATGGCCGCCGGCTTCGCCTGCTGGTTCGCCGTGGTGAAGCTCAAGTCGATCTTCAAATATGACGATTCCCTGGACGTCTTCGGGGTGCATGGCGTGGGCGGCATCGTCGGCACCATCCTGACGGGGGTGTTGGCCGCCAAAGCCCTGGGCGGCAGCAAGGACATCGAGCCCCTGGCCCAGACCCTCATCCAGCTCAAGGCCCTGGCCGTCACCGCGGTGTGGTCCATCGCCGTCACCTGGCTGATCGTCAAACTCACCGACCGGCTGGTCGGCCTGCGCGTCACCGCGAGTGAAGAACGCACCGGCCTGGACCTGGCCAGCCACGGCGAGACGGCCTACCAGTACGAAGAGCGACTGTAGTCGAGTTTCGAGTTACGAGTTTCGAGTTTCGAGGTACGACCCCTCCACCTCGTAACTCGAAACTATCATGCTGCACTCCATGCTTCTCTTCTGGTTCCAGATCGTCCACGATTGGGGCTATGCCGGCGTGGCGGTGCTGATGGCGATGGAAAGCTCGATCTTTCCGGTGCCCAGCGAGGTGGTGGTGCCGCCCGCCGCCTATTGGGCCGCCCAGGGGAAGATGACCTGGTGGGGCGTCTGGTTGGCGGGAACCGCCGGCTCGTGGCTGGGGGCGGCGATCACCTACTGGGTCAGCATGAAGGTCGGTCGGCCGGTAATCGCCCGCTGGGGCCACTTCATCTTTCTCTCGCCCGCGAAACTTGACCGCGCCGAGCACTTCATGCGCCGCTACGAATCCGCCGGCATCTTTTTCGCCCGGCTGCTGCCGGTGGTGCGTCACGTCATCTCCATCCCCGCCGGACTGGTGCGCATGGATTTCTGGCGCTTCAGTCTGATGACCGTGCTGGGCTCGGCGATCTGGTGCGGCGTCCTCACCTGGCTGGGCTGGAAGCTGGGCACCGACCACCCGGGCGCCATCGACGACCCAGCCAAGCTGGTAACCGCGATCAAGGCCGACGCTCTGTGGATCGTGCTGGCGATCGCGGTCTTGGCGGCCTTGTATTTCCTGATGCTGCGCCTGACCGCGCCTCGGCAGTATCCGCCGGTCGGATAACCAGCGGCGTGGTCCAGGCGGGGCAACGGCGCCGCACGCAATGGTAATTGTTATTTTTATCTTAACGCTGGCTTCTCGCGATATGCGCTCTGGCGAGTAGCCTGTGGCGTCCCCGGAGCCGCGCCATGTCTATCGTAAGGTCCTATCAAGAAATCGTTAAGGTCCGACGCCTGCTCTGGTCTGTAGCCTCAATACTGCTGGTTGCTTCGTTGTCAGCGACTTTGTCCGCCTTTGACGGGCTCACCGTGACGGGCCTTAATGACCTGACCATCGTCCAGCGGCAAGCCGGCGTGGGCGCCATCCTGGTGTCCGGCGCGGCGCCCGCCGGCGTCAGCGCCATCGAGGCCCAGGTGGTCGACGAGGCCGGCACCACGGCGGTCACGCCCTGGACGGCGATCGCCACGGCCAGTGGCGGGGCCTGGAGCGGCCGGCTCGCCGGTGTGCCCCAGGGCGGCTGGTACCGGATCGCGGTGCGCCCCACCGGCCAGGCGGTGGCGCCAACCGTGGGCACAGCGCGCTGGGGCGTGGGCGCGGTCGTCGCCTGCCTGGGCCAAAGCAATATGGTCAACATGTTCTACGTCTCGGCCGGTCCCGCGGCCAGCGATCCGCGCACGCGGCTGCGCGGTTACCGCGGCGCTGGCGGCAATGGCCCCGGCCCGGTGGTCGGCAACGGCGCGATCCGCCTGGCCAATTCCCTGCGCGCCCGGCTCGGCGTGCCGGTGCTGCTCCTCGACTATGCCCAGCCCGGCCTGCCGATCGCGGCGTGGACGGTACCGACCGACGCGAACTGGGCGGCCACCTGGCAGGGTTTCACCGCGGGCCTGCGCGCCGCCGGCGGCGACTGCGAGCTGGTGCTGTGGCACCAGGGCGCGAACGACGCCCTGTACGGCGCCACCGAGGCAGGCTATCGGCGGAGCCTGGACACACTGTATGCCAACCTCAACGCCCTGGTCCCCGACCGCCGGCCCCTGCCCTTCGTCTGCGCGCTTCAGAACCGGGGCGACTACCAGCCCAAGCCAGCGACTGCGGACGACGGCTACGACCGCGTGCGCCGGGCCCAGTGGCTGTGGGCCAACGCCACGCCCGGCGTGGTGCCCGGCGGCGCCACCATCGACATGACGCTGGTCGACATCGGCCACTGGACCGCCCCCGATTACGAAGTGCTCGCCGATCGGCTGGGCCAGTCGGCCCTGCACGCCTTGCTGCCCGCCGACTATCCGGCCACCAGCGGCGGTGCGGTGCTGTCCGGCCTGATGCAGAGCGGCCGCACGGTGCGGGTGAAAGTCCGCCACGACGCTGGTACCCGACTGACCGGGCGCAGCGCCAATACCGGGCTGGACGGCTTCGTGGTGGACACCGGCGCGGGCACGCCGGTGCTGAACGTGGTGGCGTCCCGCATCTCCGCCGCCGACGAGGTTGAGCTGACCCTCGCCGCCGATCCGGGCGCGCCGGTGCGCGTGCGCTACCTGGTCGGCATGAATCCCTTCCCCTCGAAAGCGGTCGGCAACCTGCTGTACGATGACACCGCGTATCTGAATGGTCGTGTGGGCCTGCCAGTGAATGCCGAGTCGGCTGGTATCGCCGCCTTGGTCGCCCAGCCGCCAGCGACGGTCACCGTGCTGCGCCGGGTCGCCATCGATGTGGGCGGCGGTCGTCCGACGCCGGCCCCTTGGAATAATCTGGTCTGGCCGGCCCGGTCCCTGGCGGCATTGCGGGACGACGCGGGCCTGGCCACGCCCTTCGCGCTGACCGTGACCGAGCCCTTCCTCAACAACAACGGTCTCGGCGTTGACGCGGCCAGCGGCGCCATCCCCGCCTCGGCCCTGGTCGACTTCCAGTTCGGCGGCGCCAACTTCCAGGGGCAAAGCGCCACCCGCGCCGCGATCAAGCTGAGCGGCCTTGACCCGACGGCCACCTACACGCTGTCGATGGGCGCCTCGCGCACTGGCGTGACTGACAACCGGGAGACGCGCTACACTGCGGTGGGAGCCGGCGCGCCGGTGGTGCGCCTCCTGCAGATCGCCGAGAACCGCGGTACCCTCGCCGTCGCCGACGGCCTGCGACCGGCCGCCGACGGCACGTTGATGCTCTACGTCGACAAAGGCCCGGCCAATACCACGATCAATGGCTTCTTCTACTTGGGTTTGCTGCTGATCGTCGAGGTGCGCACGGTCGCTGCCGGTCCGGGGTGACAGCGCAAGGTTGACGCCGACCCCGCGGCAAAGCATCCTGTCCTGCCATGTCCGAAGCGGCCCTCTCCTTTACTGGCGTCTCGTTCAGCTATCGCAGCGATTGGTTGGCGCGCATCCATGCGCTCAAGCGGGTCGACCTGAGCGTGCCGGCGGGCAGTTCGTATGGCTTCCTGGGGGCGAACGGCGCCGGCAAGTCCACCAGCATCAAGCTGCTCACCGGCCTGCTGCACGGGCACCAGGGCGAGATCCGCCTGTTCGGCGCCCCGGTTGGTCCGCCAGCGCTGCGCGCGCGCCTGGGCTTTCTGCCTGAGCTGCCCAATTTCTACGACCATCTGCTGGTGGGCGAATATCTGGCGTGGCTGGCGAAGTTGTCCGGCGTGACCCCCGCGCGCCTGCCAGCGGCCTTGGACCGGGTTTATCAACTGCTGGACCTGGGCGATCTGCGCCGCCGGCGCCTGGGCAGCTTCAGCAAAGGCATGCGGCAACGCTTTGGTCTGGCCCAGGCCATCGTCCACGAACCGGACCTGCTGGTACTGGATGAGCCGTTCTCTGGCCTTGATCCTTTGTGGCGCGCCCGCTTCAAGGATGTCATGGCGGCGGAGCGGCGCCGTGGTGCGACGCTGTTCTTCTCGACCCACATTCTGGCGGATGTGGAGGACCTGTGCGACCATTACGCGGTGATCGATCACGGCACGGTGCTAGAGCAAGGCCGCCTGGCCGATTTGCTGGGCCATGCGCCTTTGGCCCTGACTGCCACCGGGCCCGCCCCCGCCGGGGCCGAAGCCCTGCCGGACGGGCAGTGGCGACTGGTCTTTCCCGAGGCCGACCGTGCGCAGGTTCTTAGCGGCCTGAGCGCTACGGCGGTGGTGCGCCTGGAACGGCAGAAGGTTGCGCTTGAGGATTATTTCGTCGCCCGGGTCCGCGCTCATCACGCCGCTGGTACGGGATTGAAGCCATGATCCTGCTCATCGCCGGCGCTACTTTTCGCGAAGCGGTGCGCAGCCGCACCTTCCTGTCCCTACTTGGCCTCTTCGCCCTGGGGGCGCTGCTGGCGCGCGTGGTGGGCTGGATCAGCGCCACCGACGGCCACGTGGTCACGGTCTCGCTGGTGTTGTCGCTGCAGAGCCTGATCGGCGTGCTGGTGGCGGTGGCCATGGGCACGGTGCTGGTGCAAAGTGAGATCCAGCACAAGACCCTGTACACCGTGCTCAGCCGGCCCCTGCCGCGCTGGCACTACGTGCTTGGCAAATACCTGGGCCTGGCCGGGGCCCTCGCCCTGGGCCAGGTGGCCATGGCGGTGATCGGCCTGGGCTGGGCCTGGGTCACGGGCGCTTCCCTGTCGCCGTGGCTCGCAGTGGCGGTGCTGCTGACCACCGCCGAGGTCCTGGTGATGGCCGCCGTGTCGCTCTGCTGGACCGCCCTCAGCAGCCCCCTGCTGGCGGCGGTGCTGGGCCTCGCGACCTATGCGCTGGGCCATGCGGTCGCGACCCTGCCCGGGCTGCTCCACCACCTCACCGGCTGGAAGCAGGAGGCGGTGGTGATCCTCGCTGGTCTGATACCCAATCTGGGCCCCTTCACGTACCGCGACCTGGCGGTGCACGGGCTGCCCATCGCCTGGGGCGATCTGGCCCAACGGCTGGGCTATGCCGGGCTGTGGATCGCCCTGCTCGTGGTTGTCACCATCTCCGTCGTGCGCCGTCGACAGCTATGAATGTCCAAGCGGCGAGAGCGGCCCATCTGCGGCGTTGGTCGTCGGTCGTGTGGCGCTGCCACACTCCGCTCCTTCCGCCTGGCAGCTGGACCACACTCGCCGCTTGGACCAGGTTGCTTGGTGTGGGTTTTTGCATGATCGCCCCAGCCCATCTGCGGCGTTGGTCGTCGGTCGTGTGGCGCTGCCACACTTCGCTCCTTCCGCCTTGCAGCTGGGCCACTCTCGCCGCTTGGAAGCGTTGCTTGGTCTGGTCGTTAGCATGAAAGCCTGGCCATTTTCCATCGCGCTGGTCGGCGCTTTGGTGTGGTGGAACCATGCCTTGCTGTCCGACCGCACGGCGCGCATCCGCACCAAGGATCTGGCCTTCCTGCCTGCTCCTGAAGTGGCGCAGGTCCTGGCGTGCGGACAACAGGGCAGCGCCGCGCGTCTGCGCTGGATCGACAGCTTCGCCTACCTGCAATTGCAGTTCGATCGCCGCGACGATCGCACGCCCAGTGGCGAGAGCGGCTTCGCCCGCCTCTACCAGACTCTGATCACCCTCGATCCCCATTTCGTGCCCTTCTACGAGCACGGCGCCCTGACCCTGGGCGCGATCGCCGGTCGCCCGCAAGAGGCCCTGGCCTTGCTGCAGCGTGGCACCCTCGAATTACCTGATGAGCCGTCGATCTGGCGCAACCTGGTGACCACCCTGGCGGTTGACTACAAGTGGGAGGAGCGCCAGCCCGCCGCCTTCGACGGGGTACTCTCCGCCTGGGCTGCCCACGAGGCGACGCCCGAGGGTCAGCGCCTGGTCTGGGACTGGAAGGCCGGCATGTCCCGTCGGCGCCAGTTGGGGACCATGCAACTGGGCTATTGGCGTGACCAGATGACCGCCCATGCCGCCGGCACACCCTTGGGCGACTATGCTGCGAACATGTTGCGCGAGGTCGCCGGTCGCAACGCGCTCGCGGTGTTGCAGAAACGGCTGGACGCTCGCCCCGGCGCCACCGTCGCCGCCCTGGCTGCAGGACTGCGCGGGCAGCCAGGCACCTTCGACCCCTTTACCTCGGCCACCGATGGTACCTTGGACCTGCGTCCGGATCCTTGGGGCTTCCCGTACCAGGTGACAGACAGCGCCGTGGTCAGCCCCGGCCTGCGCCGCCATGATCAGCGCCGCCGCCTGGTGACCCTCAACATGATGTTGGGCCAGAGCAGCGCCGCCAAGGGCCGGGTCCCGGCGGACCTGGCCGAGGCCCTGGCCTGGTGCGCG